>LKUH01000247.1 GCA_001412425.1 Candidatus Cloacimonas sp. SDB | reverse complement strand
GCATGAGGCGCGGCGGCTTTTTGCCGTCGCCCTCAATGCCGTGGTTCTGCCGAGCTATTTGTCGCACGTCTCCTTCTTGTTGGCGGAAACAAGCTTATAGGAATCAGATACCTCCAACTCTCCTGTGTGCTTGTTGTGGCCCGCACAGAGCGGGTAGATGTACCACTTCTGGTCCGTGCTCCCGCCACCTTTCTGAACATGCGCACCGACAATGTCTGTCTTCATACAACCGGTCGCTGGGCAGTATGTGGGCTTCGTTTGGCCACTGAAGTTCTCCCAGTGCTTAAGCCAGGAACCACATTTGCAGGTATTGTCAGACGTTCCGTTGATGTTTCGAATCTTCATCTTGTTCCTCCTCTTTGGTTTGTGTTTGCAGAACATAAGATTAGGTGTACTAATGAAAAAAGCAAAGGTTGCTCTTCATGACTACCTAATCTATGTTGCTTGTTTGTTGTTATTTGTCTACTATTGTTGAATTTAATCATCTTTTCTCCTTATTTATTTCCTTGTATATGTTGCTCATATTGGCAACCTAAACTAATTTCTAATTCTTATAAAATTCCATACTCCAAAATCTTACCGATAACGGTTACGTATATGAAGCGTTTGGCATTTCGAAGCACTTTCCTGTCAAGTTACAACTAATTTTGATACGAGCTGGAACGCTCGATAACCCACTGACTGCCAAATGTTTTATATACGATGTTGCCGCCTGGTGTTCTTTATTGTTCTATTCTCTTATTTGTTTCATTAAAGAATTTAATTGTATAATGTATTATTACGCCTGAAATAAAACCAATTGCCATATTTGTTAGTAATGAGGCTATTACAGTAATTATCAAAGGAATAATATCAACATCAAATTTTGCAGACCAAGCAAATTTAGTAAGTTCAATTCCAACTAAAAACATCATTCCACCAATTATTGCCATTGGAAAATATGTAAAAATTCCGACAATTGAAGCTGAAAAGAATAGACCCAAACAAATCTCTATCAGTCCTTCAAAAATGTTAGCCCCCCCAGTCCTGGCTCCAAAATAATACTGACTTGCTAAACCACCAGCCCCATGACATAAAGGCATTCCACCAAAAAATGGAAGTATTGTATTCATTATTCCCTGATTCCATGAAAGATGTTGAGCGCTAACATTCTTTTCTGGCCAATAATGGCTAATCATCGTTGAAGTTGCTAATGTAGCATTTGTAATTGTCAAAGGGATTTGGGCAAAACCAGCAAGAAAGAGTACATTCCAAAGTTCATTAAAATTGAATGTAGTAAATCGGGGGATTGTAAATGATGGTGCATGTATATTTTGAAAATTACCTTCAAAATAAATCATCCCAAACCCAATTAACATTAAAACGATAGCGGCTGGTGCATAACGACTATTTTTGAGAATAAAAACAATAAAAATTGAAATAATTCCTAACGCCCAACCAGTCGAAATCATATTAAAAGCTTCAATGGCTAATAGAACTCCCAAAGAAGCCTGAATGCCATGAATTACAGATTTTGGAGTAAATTTTTCAATCCATTTTATTAAGCCTGTTAATGCAAATATTAACCAAAATATACCCATAGCAAAACCTGATGCATAAACCATTGACGGAGTCCATTGCTGAGCTATTGCCACAACAGCAATTACTTTCATAGGCTCAATAGGCATAGGGAGTTTATATACTAAACCGGAAATAATATTAGCAAGTCCTATCATTATTAAAAGTCCTGAAGGCTCAAGCCCACAAACAGCAATGTAACCAATAGCCAATGGCAATAGCGTTCCAAAGTCTCCCATTGACCCTGCCAACTCTCTCAGATTAAACTCAAAAGATTTAATACGCATTCTTTCGTATAAAATTTAATTGTAGGTTTCTACTTCTACTTTTACACTTGGCGGCAACGGTGGGCGATATACACTGTGCGGCATTTTTCCACATAAACTTTTAGCTCCACCACACCGCTAATTTAATGATGTTCAGTTTAATTACCAAATCACCCGCCGCATGGTGTATATCGCCTGTTGGCGTTTCGTTGTTATTCAATATTGTATTCATTTTTCAGTTCAATCCATCGTGTTGATAAAGTTGGGTTAAATTTATCATAGAGTTTTGAACTTAATAAAACTGCACCATTAGTTAAAGTTGTTTCATAATCAAGCACGTTAAGTATGATTTCAGGTCTTTTAGCTTTAGAGTCATCTATATTTTTTAGGTCATTAAAAAGCCTTCTGTAATTCTCAAATACCCTTTTCATACGATATACAAATAACGTATGTTTTATTGCTTGTTGTAATAACAATATTGGCATAGTCAACTGAATTAAAAGGATGAAAGCTCCATTATATCCAAAAACAGCAAATGTCAAAATGAGTATGGCAAACACAATATTTTTAACCCATAATGATGGGGTCATTTTATTTGCAATATTGTAAGTAAATAAAGAATTTTCAAAACCATTAACAGCCATTTTGTAAACTCCTGAAGCAATATTTTCATTTGTATAATATTCTGTCGACCTATTCTCTGCAATTGTAGTCTCAAATGAATTGTCAATAAAATCCTCTCTTCTTTGAATACTTGCTTGGTAAAAAATCATCTCAGATATAAAAGACAAAATCGCAAATGATACTATAAAAAAGCAATTTATATTTGTAATTAATTCACTAATATTTATCAAATCAGGATTAATCTTCTTTAAAACAAATGCCACCATTAATAGTATCGTAGAAATCCATAAACTAATTTCTGCATATTTACTAAAAGATTTTGACTGTTCAAAGGAGCCTTTAAAAGGATTAAATTGTGCCATATTTATTCATATTTAGGAAAGTCGGTACCAAAAATGTCTCGCCATTTACTAATAGCATTTTCTTGATTTTCTTCTTCTGTTTCAACTTTATAAGCCCCATAGCCTTTATCATAAGTATCACTTGCCTTATTTGATATTTTAATCCTATCACCATACGATAAAGTATTTAAATCATTCTGAAATCCTTTTGGGTCAGCGACAGAATTGTAAATTGCATTTTTTAGGTAGTTCCAGAAATATAACAGGTTCACATCTATCCATTTAGAAATCTCTGTTTCAGAATCAAAGAAGTTAAGAACTAAGTTTTCAAATAAATATGATGGAATAGTTGGCATTTGTGCTCTTCTATTCCAATATTTTAAGGTCCTAATTATTTGAAGGATTTTACCATTGTGCTTCTGATTAACTTCTTTTGTTTTATTTTGGTCAATTCTAGGGTCAGTAGCTTTCCAACCTCCACTACCATCAGGTATCAAATAATAACCAGTCTTAGTATAAAAAGCGGGCACAATGTCAAAATTCCAATCATATGAATTTAATTGTAGCGTTGCAGCTTCCTGTCTTCTATGTTTATCAGCAGATTTATAATGTTCAATTTCGTCAAGAGAAGCCACAATTTTATTTACCAACTTAATTGAGTTTAAGGTATTGTCATTATTACAAAGCTTTCTTAACAATGTTGCACTTTCTGGTACATTTAGAATATAATTCTCTCCATAATTTAAAATTGTATGAGTAGTATATTCTGCAGAAAAAGTTAGAATCAAGTCGATATCATCTAACGGTCTTATTTTTGTATTGCGAGCAAAAGAACCAAACTTAATATGCATACCATCATATAACTTTGGAAAATCGTTCACTTTATTAGGCAGGTTTTCTAATTGCTTAATTAGCCAGTCTCGACTTTTTCTGGCTACTGGTGTTTTTTCTGAATCTAGGTTTACAAAATCTCTATTAAATTCTGTAAAAGCTGCATTTACATTATTTGCCATTTATTTATCTTATTTAATTTTATGCACTGCCGTTTGCTTCAATGAACGCCAACGTCTTCCTAAATGCCATGTTATTTATAATGCCAATTTGGGTGTCTATCTGCCATGGTATTTATTTTCACTATAGAGTTATTCATAAATATCATCTATCGGATTTACAATTTTATCAATTGCTTTTTTGGATATATGTGTGTAGATTTCAGTTGTTTTACTGCTGTTGTGACCCAGTAGTTCTTGAATATATCGCAGGTCCGTTCCCTGTTCCAATAAATGCGTGGCAAAACTGTGTCTTAACATGTGGGGAGTTACATTTTTTTTAATACCTGCTTTGGAAGCAGCTTTTTTTAGAATTTTTGAGATACTGGTTGCCGAGTATTTCCCTCCTTTTTCTCCTTCAATCAGAAATATATCTGGTTTATATTCCTTATAGTACTGCCTCAATAAGTTCAATATTTTTGATGAGAGTAAGGTTACTCTGTCTTTCTTACCTTTCGCGCCATTGATCATAAGAACCATTCTCTCAGAATCGATGTCTTTGACCTTCAGGTTTATTAATTCGCTTCTTCTTAAACCAGCTGAATATAGTAATGTGATAATACATTTGTGTTTGATATTGGATGTTACATCTAAAATCTTTTTTATTTCATTCTTGCTGAGAACTTTTGGTAAAGTTTTGGGTTTTCTGGGTCTTGGTAGATTATAAACAGTTTTTGGTTTTCCCAGAACTTTTTCATAATAGAATTTGATAGCATTTATATATTGCGATTGGGCAGAGTATGAAAGCTGATTATTTTGAATCAAATCGTAGAAAAAAGTTTCAATCTGTCTCGAATTGATCCGATTTAGATCAAAGTTATCAAAGTGATCGCAAAACAATCCCAGATAGTGCAGATATGTTTTCTGAGTGTTTTCCGAATATCCCATAACCACCAGCTTCTTTTTAGTGTCATTTATTATTTTAGTTTTCATTATCAGGCTTTAGCTAAATCTGGGCTGTAAGAATTTCTGGTCAACAAAAAAAAATAAGTTCCCGTACATTTCTGCCCGGGAACTTTTATTTCATT
>LKUH01000246.1 GCA_001412425.1 Candidatus Cloacimonas sp. SDB | reverse complement strand
AAAAATGTTAAATGTTTTTTCAAAAAGGCCTCCCGATTTCGTTTGCTTAATTTAGAAAACGTTTTCCAGATAGAGATAATTTAGCTTAGATGTCAATTTATTAAAATTTCATATAAGTTAAATATTGATTTAATTGCAATTATAACCTGTAATTTGGGATATTTCAATATTTCGGGGGTGTTGAGAAGAAAAAGCAAATTCTAATCTATTTTAACAGCCGAAATAGGATTTTCCAGATCAAATTCTATCAGAAAACAGGATTCGTTATCTGATGCACCTTGAAGAGAAACGGTATTATTGATCTTTTCTTTCCAGATACCTGTTAATCTGGTTGATTCGTGAGCATGGCCATGTAGTGTGAGATAGGGTGATCTGGCAATAATGAAATCCTTAATAGCAATGCTGCCAATATGCACATCGAGAGGAACGTAGTCTATATATTTGCCTTCAAGATCAGCCAGATCTAGATTTGTCTGGTAGGGTGGAGCGTGAAAAAGGCAGATCATGTTGTCCATTTCCTCAGCAGAGAAAAGTAGTTCCAGATCTTTTTTAATTGTGTAATATCCCAGTTCTCGCTGGCTGATCGGAATACTACGAAAACCATTTTCGGGAGGTACACATCCGACGTCAACGTAGCGGGAGACGTCATATTTTTCCCAATCTTTGTTCAAAAATGGAGTTGGAGGCACATAGGGATAACCAGCTACTTTGTAATTGCCGAATTTCACAATCTGCTGATTGAGATAGGTAAACAGACCGGTGGTCGAAATATCCAGCATTGCTGCTTCATGAAGTTTGCTGTCGTCATTTCCCAGAATGACAAAAATTTTGGGATAATTTTCAGCTAATTCTAATTTAATTTTCTGCAGTTGAACCACTATATAATCGTAGAGAATATCGTTTACACCGGGCAGAGAATTAGCTGAGGAATAAGAAGAAGATCCCAGAAGATCACCTGCAATAAAAACAGCATGCGGCTGGTATTCTAAAATTTTTTGGAAGAGGCAATCATATTTCTTAATTGATCCATGCAGGTCACTTATGAAAAGTGATTTTATCATTGTTTCATATCCAGCTTTTTGGCAGCATCTGTAACAGCATTAATCTTAATCGCATAACTGTTTTTGCTTTGAATGTCTTTATCAGTTATCAGATGGATATCCAGCAAACCGCCCGTTTTATAGCCTGTTTTAAGGTAGTTGAAATAATCCAGACAAATACTCCAGCCCTCCAGCCAGGCAAGCAGTTTTTTCTTTTGTTGCGGATTTCCCTGAAAGTGGATAAGTAGATCTATATCGCTGGCAGGACCGGCATTAGCATTTTTTACACTTCCAAATACGTAAATATCTTTGACTCCGTATTTTGCCGGTTCAATAGCAGCAGCCAGGTATTCACAGATCTGCATTCTCCAGCTCCAGTAGTTTTCATCCTTTGGCTTCGAATATTCGATATGAGTGGTGAGATGACTTTTTTCCTGATCAGGATTTCCCAGATAAGCAATTGCTTCGTCCAGATCAGCATTCATGAATATTTTCAGAATCTTTCCCTGTGTTTCGGATGGTATGTCAATAACCCTTACACAGTCTTGCAGTTCTGCAAATTCAGGCAATATATTGGCTAAAATATTTTCTGCTGAGTTGAAGAATCTGGAGTTGAAAATATTGCCTTTTTCATCCGGATACAAAGGAATATAGCGGATCTGAGCTTCAACCAGATCCTGGAAAAAATGAGTTCCGAAGGACAGATCCGGCACATAATTGCCTTTTTCTCTGGCGATCTCAATTAAAACTGCGGTTTTATTTATGTCGGAATAAGTAACATTAACACCTAATTTAATATCTCCTTTACTTCCCCAGCGCCCGGGACCCAGCAGGATAAATTTCTTCTTGGGCAGGAATTTATTAAGTTGACCGATACATCTGCCTGTGTCCCGCAATTCTTCGATAGATCTAAGCTGGGAATATTTTTCGGGATCAACATAGACCAGGTGAGTGATCTCGGGAATAGTCCCATTTGAAATATATTTATGGGCGGTAAAAAGAATATCCTTTTCCGGAATATCCTGAGGGATGGGATGAGGTTCTTCAATTCCGGAAAAACTTTGAGGTCGGCATTGCAAAAGGTAGATGTCGTTATCTTTAACAGCAAATTCTATATCCACCGGTGTAGCCAGTTTTTCCTGCAGAACATCGAGGATCTTTTTTATTTTCTTCAGGAAATCTGTATTTTTGGTAACTCCATTAAAAGTAACAACAAGATCATCCTGTTCAAAATCGATATTAAAAGCAGATTTTTCTGCCATGAAATCATTTTCATATACTGAAAATATCTGGCTGAAAGAGGGGAATTCTTCTCGGCATTCTTTTATCATATCAGTAATGGGCAAAGTCTCAAAACTATTTGTTTCCAGATTGATGATATCAATATTTTTGGGGCAATATTGAAATGTTTCTTCCGGTGTGGCATTAACTCTTATCCCCGGTTTTCCCGGAGAGGCGAGCACCGGATAGTCGTCACTGAGGCGATCAACAGCTCTGGTACCCAATCCCGGGACCATTCTAATAAGACCGTCTTCTCGTTTAATTCTGGAAGACCAGCGGAATTCGTTATTGGAAAAAGCGACGCCGGCAAAGGCGGGGAAAAAATATTTTCCACATTTTGTACCGACAACTTCCTGAATAAGAATAGCCATTTCCTCCTGAAAATCGAGCAATTTTTTTTCCTTTCTGTATTCGATCGGATCAGGACCCAGAATGGAGGCGTAAACTTCAGCAATAGCATCTTTCAGCTCGGTCAATCTTTCCTGTTTTGTACCCTGATTGGCCAGGAACAGGCTCTTATATTTACCTGAAAAAGCGGCACCGAAACTGTCTTCCAATAAAGAAGAGCTGCGAACGATAATGGGGGTGTTGCCAATTGAATCCAAAACCTGGGAAAGCCCTTTGGAAATCTCATGAGGGAAATTGGAATTTTTGAACATCTGGATAATGTTGCCATATTCGGTTCTGACAATTTCGATCTCTTTATATTTCTGTTCAATAACTTCTTCCAGGTTATTATAATGGAGAAATGCATGCATGGCATCGGAAGTTATATACCAGGTTTGAGGTGTTTTAATATTTGCATGAAATTCCGGATCAAATTCACTTTTAATTATATTATTGGCAAAAAATAAACCGGTGCTTTTTCCACCCAGTTTACCATGTGAATTACCGGGAAAGATAGTATGCAGAAGGACCTGATAAAAATCTTCCAATTCAATATATTTCTTAGCAACATTGATGAATTCCAGTTGATTTGTGAAAAGTCTCTGGATCAGAAGGACTTTTATATTCATATAAGAATACTGCGAAAGGCTGTCTTTATCTATATTAATTTCGTGATAACGGAAAATGGCGTCCTGAATATCGGACAGTGAAGTAACTTTGCTTTCCAGGGATGCGATCAGGAAATTAAGCTTATCTTCCTGCATCCAGTGACGGATATGTTCCATTAGTTCATCGTTGGAAAGGTAATTTTCAGCAATGGAAAAAATCTGGTTACTGCGGTTGATTATTTCTATGTTATCACGTTTTTTTAAAGGAGCATTTATTTCGGAGAGTAGATCCATGCCGGACATATTGATGTTAAATCCAAAAGAAGAATAGATATCCTTAACTTCTTCAACACCTTTCTGGAACAACAGGTTCAGGATTTTACGGGCGATTTTCATATAGAGTCGAATTTCAGTGCGTTCCAACATGTCTATGATAACTCTCCATTCGCTCTTAGCTTTAAAACCAGCCTTGGTCATTTCAGGATTATCTTTGTAAAATCTTGCCATCAGGTAAGAAGCCAGAATTCCGGCAATTGTATTGAGCAGAGAATATTCTTCTTTCAGGAAAGGATCGCGTTGTGAATTGTTAGCAACATCTGCATAATAGACCCTGATTTCTCCGAAAGTTACATTATTCTTATAAATGGGTGCTTTTTGGTGATAATCTCCTTTACTGCTGTTATCAAGTATATATTTTTTACCTTTATATTCAATTTCTGCAAAGCACTTATCCGAATATTGCCAGCCTTCCGGTATAATCTTAAGTAATTTCAAAAAAATCTTGTCCAGAGGTGTCTCAAAATCGGTAAGAGTATTTTCGACCTTAATTATACAGTTCAGTTCTTTCTGTCGTTCCGTAAGTTTGTAGATCAGGTGATCAGATCCGTCATTTTTCGTGATCATTTTAAAATTACCCCCCTGCTGTTTCTGCCATCTGCCAGAACTTTCAGGTTTTCCTTGAGCCTAACATGCTTGACAAATCGTGTTTCATTAATGATTTTCTGATCCTGTAACCATTTCCAGTCAAGGTTTTTTGCACTTTCATTATCAACGGAAAAATAGAAAACATTATGTGACGTCATGTTATGGAAAAAATGAGCACCCTGGCTGAAATCGGCGACCAGGCTGGGCAGAATAGTTTCGACAATTATTTTGGCATTGGAAATCTGCGGCCATTTCACCGGGATACCACACCAGGGATCGGAGGTTCCCCAGCGACCGAAACCGATGAGCAGATATTTGCGGTTGTTCCTGATCATGATATCGTTCAATTCGGAAATTTCAGCTGCGATCTTAGCAGTATTTTCCAATTCAAAGGAATCAGGGCGTACGAAGACGATATCGTTGATATCAATTGATTTACCATTGCCCATTACATTTTTTGAAGCTAAAAGCAAGTTATCGCCCAGTGTGTTGATGTCTGGTATTTCTACTAATTCACTGGAAACAGAAATTGGACGGAGCTGCAGCAAACCGAACCTGGGAAGATCTGGATTGTGATCGTTCAAAGTAAAGGCGAATTCGATTTCTACTTTGCTGTCTGTTTCTTTTTCACAAATCTCCATAATTTTACTTATAAGTCTGTTCAGAGGAAGAGTTTCGGCCTTTAACAGAGGGGAAAAATCGAGCACCGGAGTTCCGCCGGCTCGGTATCCTGTTCTAAGGGTATCACTGCTGTGATCGTAAGTGGAACAGAGATGGAAGAGAGTTTTGTTGTCTTTAAGATCGAAAATGGATTTATGTTTAAGATATTCTGTTTCTGCTATGGGGTTATGACTTAAAATTCTGTCCAGATTTATGGTCCAGTACTCTCTCTGAGTGTTTTCCAGCATGTCACGGATGTTATTGAAAGGTTGGGGAGACCTGGGGTATTTGGGACAATAGCTCCAGCAGTTTTCTCCGTTCACGATTGTCTTTCCCAGACCAAAAGCTAAGGCGGCGAAGCCATCTTCAGGTTTGATGTTTTCAGAAGGGTAAAAATTATAGGATTTCAGTACACCGGAAATTAGAGGGTGGTAATTACTGTTATAGGATTCACCAACAACTTCCTGAATTATAACAGCCATTTTTTCTTCTCTTATATCACGATTTATTGATTCAAAATATTTTTTTGATTGTTTGAAAAAGAGAGAAGCATAAACGAATTTTATCGCATTCACCAGGGCAGTGAATCTCTGTGTTTTATCGGGCTGGTTATTAGCGATCATTTTGGTTTCATAAACCCCGGCAAAGGGTTCGTTAAGAGAATCTTCACAGATGCTGGAGGAGCGTATGGCAAGAGGAATATCAATATTCTCGATCAGATAATAGAGATCGCCGGAGTACAAACCGCCAAAAGTGGATTTTATAAAACTAATAGCAATATCTGAATCACTGGCATCAGAAAGGGCGATTTCGTAAAGAGAATTTTCCTGCATGAACTGATCAAAAACTCCGCTTAATAATACCGTCATATTGGGAATACTTACTTCAATTCCTTCAAATTTATTTTCCGGAAGATGTTTGCTGACTATATCTTGTAATAAAGCCAGACCAGAAGCTTTTCCGCCGGGTTGTCCTGTTCCGATATAGGTAAAGCCTTCGTGAAAAAAACCATCCTTTCGGTTAAATCTTTCTCCGCTTTTCATCAATCTCCCTTAAAAAAATAGACGGGCAGGTTTATAAGCTACCCGTCTCAGGTTGTTGGAAGGTACTATATCCAACCTCTGGCATTAGAAGCTCTTACTACTCTATCAACTGAGATCACATAAGCAGCATCACGCATATAAAGTTTCTTGTCTCTAGCTAAACTGGAAACTTTATGATAGGCAGTTGTCATTTTATAATCCAGTTTGCCCAGAACTTCGTCCTTACTCCAGAAATAGTTCATATTACATTGAACCTGTTCAAAGTAGCTGCAAGTCACTCCACCAGCATTACATAAGAAATCGGGGATCATAAATATATTTCTTGCAGCGAGGATTTTATCTGCTTCAGGAGTAGTTGGACCGTTAGCGCCTTCAGCAATTAGTTTTACTTTCGGGCTGATCCGTTTAACATTTTCTGCTGTTATCTGATTTTCCAAAGCACAGGGCAGCAGAATATCACATTCCACATCTATCCATTTATCGCCAGGCAGTACTTCATAACCAAGTTTTTTTGCTTTAGCTTTATCGATACCGCCGAATTTATCAGTAATTTCCAGAAGCTCATCAATATTAACGCCTGTATTTTTATGGAAGGAATAAGAAGTTTGGTCCTGTTGATCCCAGGAGGAAACACATAGAACCTTACCGCCCAGCTGATTATATAGTTTTATGGCATATTGGGCAACATTGCCGAAACCTTGAACGGAGGCGGTTGTGTTTTCAGTTTTAATTCCCAATTCTTTCAAAGCTTCTCTAACAGTGAAAATCACTCCATATCCGGTTGCTTCGGTTCTACCCAGGGAACCGCCCATGCCTACCGGTTTACCGGTAATCATACCAGGAAATTTTTCACCTGTAATGGTTTCATATTCATCCAGCATCCAGAGCATGTGCTGTCCGTTGGTCATTACATCTGGAGCAGGCACATCACGCAGGGGTCCAACATTCTTTCCCAGCTGTCTTACAAAACCGCGGCAGATCTGTTCCTGTTCTCTCGGAGAGAGATTATGCGGGTCACAGATAACTCCGCCCTTACCACCGCCCAGAGGAATATCGACAACGGATGTTTTCCAGGTCATCCACATAGCCAAAGCTCTAACTGTATCAATAGTTTCAAGAGGATGGAACCGAATTCCTCCCTTGCAGGGTCCAAGGGCATCGTTATGTTGAATTCTGAAACCTTTGAATATTTTCGAGCTGCCGTCATCCATCTTAACAGGAATATTAAAATGATATTCTCTCATAGGATTTCTTAAAAGATCTCTGGCAGCTTCATTTAGCTCAAGTTTATCAGCAACTTTATCAAATTGTTCCTGAGCCATTTTAAATGCATTAAAACTTTTATCCATCTTTTCTCCTTTTGCCTGAAGGCTTTTTTAT
>LKUH01000245.1 GCA_001412425.1 Candidatus Cloacimonas sp. SDB | reverse complement strand
GAGAATTTACAGGAGTATAAGGGTATTCTCGATTCTTTGATAACCTGACTCGCAATGTCAACAAACCTGATATACTTGTTCGTTGACATTTATATTGGCTCCTTGTTGTTATTTTCCACAAAGATTCAAGGAGCTCTCGTACCTTAGATCTTTCGGTCGATTAGGGTCACCTCTCCTTTGGAAAAATGATTTCTACAGGGCCCTTAAAAGGGTATGTTAAAAAAGGAAGGAAAATGAAATCAAGGTAAAATTACAACATTTTATCTATTCTGATAATTTCTCCTGATATTGCATCAATATCAATAATTTGACTATCATCATAATAGAATGAACCGAATATATTCTTTGAACTCTTTAATTGAATTCTCCATACCAATCTTTGGTTTTTATAATCGTCATATACAATTTTTAATTTACCACTGATTTGATAATCATTGATATCATCAAACTCCGATAGAACAATGCTTTTTGCTTCTTCATATGATATTTCGTTGTCAAATGTTACCGAATATGGCCGATATAATCCAATATATGAAGCTATTTTACCATTATCAGGATTAATTTCAATATTTACACAATTAAATCCTTCAACATCATCAATATATTCACGCCAAATAAATTCGTAGATTGATACATCACCGTAATTTTTAAGATTCCCATTTAATGTGTACTGATTAATATTTGATATATTATAATGTGAACTTAAAAAGTTCTCGGCATTTGAATAGGCTTCTTCCCGTGATATAACTGTTTCCATACTGTTATAATAATTTGAATATGCAGAATATCTTTCAACTTCATATGAATCGGTATTAACCCAATATTCTTCATTTTCGTTGGTATAAAAGATTAAATAATCTGCGTGGGGGGTTTTTTCATAACCAGAAAATTTGATACTTTTTTCAGATATATTATTAAACTCATAAACCGAAGTTGTTGCCCTTATTATAACATCTTCATTATTTTCAATGGGTAATGCAATAGCTGGTGATATCAACAATAAACTTAGCCAAACTGTAGCTAATACATAAATTTGTAACTTTTTCATTTTTAACACCCCTTACCCAATTCTTCCATATTCAGCAGGCTGAAGATAATCTAACGGAATTCCTCCAATATTGAAGAATTTTCCATATAATGAATCAATTCCACCATAATCTCCCCATCTTACATATACATCCGTTTTTGCGCCTATTGCTGCATCCTGAAATTTTTGGGGATACCCATACCACCCAGTACGACAACGTTGCCAAAAGCGATCTGACCAATATTTTCCCGCTGTGCAATTTATATCGTCCGCAAATCCAATTACATTGTCTACTCCTTTAGTGTAAGACAAATCAACCAAGTTACCGAAATCTTGATGAGTAGCACCAGTCTTGCATCCAACGTAAACAGCTATCTTTACATCTTTCAGTTCCGTCGTCATCGCAGAAAGAGAATATTGCTCTTCAGGAACTTCGTGATAAAGTGCGGAAATAAGTGACATATCCGAACCATCATAAAACCACATTCCACCGCCACCGTAGTTACCATGACCAACGAAAGAAAATACCGCATCATCCTTCAATTGATTATACGCAGTTGCGGCACCAGAATTTGTCGATGCGTATGCATCATATCCAACAATATCTTGAATATTTGCTGCATTCGATGCACAAGGACGTGTATCTTTACCTAAAAAATCGTAATTGAAATCATAGTTATGAGCCCATGGGGGATCGTATTGAGTTGCTTGTACAGGTGTTATGAAAAGCATCATCAAACATAATCCTCCAATTAATCCTGTTGTTAATTTTGATGACAATTTATATCACCAGAAATAATGAATTATTAATATATTAATAAAAATTTCGATCCGTTTTTTGTATTAATATACCTGC
>LKUH01000244.1 GCA_001412425.1 Candidatus Cloacimonas sp. SDB | reverse complement strand
ATCAGCGTTAAAAAAAGAAGAAAATTAGACGCCGATTAACGCAGATTAATTTTGAAGGTAATAACGTTTAGATTCTTAATTATCATACCAGATTGGTGTAAAAAAAAGCCTGTCGCTTTCAGCAACAGGCTTTCCTGAAAATATGGTTATTTTATTTGAGTAGAATCATCTTCTTTGAAACTGAAAATCCGGCATTGCTGGTCAGTTTGTAAAAGTAAATTCCGCTGGTTACTTTAACATCATTTTCATCAGTACCGTTCCACATTATGATATGTCTTCCGGAAGGTTTCTTCTCTTTGACCAGGGTTTTGATCTTCTGTCCGTTTATACCATAAATCACCAGTTCTACATTATCGCTTTCACGTAATTCGTAAGTAATAGTTGTTTCCGGATTGAAAGGATTTGGATAGTTGCTTAATGTTAAAGGTTGATCCGGTATTGTAGTATCATCGGAAGCACTTGGGGCAACAAGATCATCGGGAGTTCTGGGATTGATGGCATATTCATCATAACTGAAGTCCACACATCCGGTAATGGAAGCCCACTCCATACCAACAGTAATTTCAATGGGTGGGGTTACGGAATCAAGGTAAAAGAAGCCGTCATCAACCTGACACTCAAGTGATCCGTCATCAACATACCATTCCCCATAAGAATTCTGGGCTTCAACAACTTCCACATCAGTAACTCTTACCAGGCATCCCTCATATTGCTCTGCCTGTGCTGCTACTACCAGATTCATTGTAGATACATCCATCGGTTCCGGGACGGGATTGCCAGAACTGAGAACGGTAACTGTGGCATAACCCAGTTCAGTCAACCCATAGTATTCGGAAACAGTACCTGTAACTTCAACTTCATCACCCAATGCAACCGTTGTATCAAATTGATACACATAGATTCCATGCCAGGGTCCACCACCGGGATCAGACATAAAAAAAGGATTGTTGTTGTTATAATTGGCACCTGTTACTATTCCGGTTACCGTTACTTCCTCGCCATCTAAAGGAGAGGGATAATATCCATCAGGTCCGGCTTCGGTTGTGTATTGAATGTCATAAATTGTAGTTGCATAACTAAATACAGCGAAAGATAGCATAAAAAATAATATTAACAGTCTCTTCATTATTACCTCCTGTTTTAAATTTATTATCATTAATATAATCCTGTTTATTTTTTCTGTGTCAAGAATTTTATTTAAATTATTACTTTATTGCTGTTACTTTGAAAAATTTTCGCGTATCTTCTATTAATGAGCTCCAGCATGTATCATTAAAAGTGCCACTTAAATCCTCAGTATAATCACCCTCAGGTGTATCTGCCGAATATACTATATAAGCTACAGCATCAGTTACAGGTTCCCAGCAGATTTGAACAGTATCACCAATTGTTGTGATCACAATATTCTCAGGAACCTCCGGTGGCGTAACATCATTTACGGTTATTGACCAGGTGAAAGCAATCTGGCTTCGCTCACCTTGCCGAAAATCATAATTATCCGTTATTGTAACCATTAAAAAATAATCTCCCGCCGATTCCAGATCCGTCTTGAATACAAAATTACTGTCAATGGACACTTCATCTGTATCAAGCATCCAGCTATATTCCAGAGCAGCTCCGTTGAAATCATAACCCGTTACATAAAATTCGAGCGAATCCGTTTCATTCAAAGTTACATTTCCCGGGCTGGGTGATACCTCATTGATAATTATCGGTCCGTCAATTGGTACAGCACGGACGTGTTCGTAAATTCCCAGATCAGGGGAAGATCCAGAAGGAAAAGGTCTGCCGGCATTATTAAAATCAAAAGTTATACCAGCGGCAGGCGTACCACTGCCAATTGCGTAAGAATAATCTGAACAGATGAAGTTCCCGTTTGCCGGATCAATAAAAAGAGGATCAATTTCCATGTTACCCTCTCCGCTCCAACCCGGGCTGATGATGGAATAAGTTATATTCAAACCGCTCAGGGTGTCTGCAGTAACAATTTCAGCTGCAGTATTATTCCAGATTATTGAATTCATCACTTCAGGCTGAGCATTTCCCGAAAGGTAAAAAGCAGCACCTTCAAGGCAATCATTAGCGGAAATCGTATTATGTATAAATTCAGGCGCAGCATTACTCACCTTAACCGCTCCACCCTGAGAAAGACCGGAGTTGTTATGAAAAAGACAGTTGATAAATACAGGAGATGAATTTTGATTAGCGTAAAGTCCACCACCCTCAAAAGCAAGATTTCCCCTGATAATGCAGTTGATGAATTCAGGATTGGAACTATTGCTGCAGTAGATACCTCCTCCCGTGTAAGAAGAATTTTCCGTTATCAATAAATGCTGCAATCGAGGGCTGCTTTCCGCTTCGCATCTTATTCCACCACCGGTTCCATTAAAACCGGAGCCGTTTATCAACCTGAAACCAGTTAGTACGGACGCAGAGTCTTCCTGATTATTGAAGGTTACCAGCGAACGATTTGTCTGATTCGATCCGTCGATCGTCGTTTGAGCAATATAGGAAGTATCATTTGTTGTAAAGAACAATGAACCGACTGTGATCTTTTTTCCCAGAAAATTCAGGATTTCATAATAGTGCCCCGCATGAACGAGCACAGTATCACCATCCACCGCAACATTAATAGCTCCCTGAATTGTTGAGACCAGTTCCGGGACATGGAAAGTTGTTACATTTTCCACCGTTATATCCCAGCGGTAATTCAGGGTGTTGCGGCTGTCAAAACCGTCTGAAACAGTTAATTCCAGTACGTAAACTCCGCTGGAGGTAAAATCGGTATTGAAGGTGTAAGCGCTGTCTGAACCAGCTTCTATGCTGTCAATTTCCCAGAGGTAAATCAGATCATTCAGATCAGGATCGTAACCGGAAAATTCGAAAGTTATATTGTCCGATTCTACGATGGTGGTATCGCCGGCAGCCGGTTCCAGATAATTGATGACAATTTCCTGGTCAACATCAATGACATCAATTATCCAGGTGTGCGTGGTATCCGCTCTGGTAAAATCTGTCGAATCAGTTACAGTCAGATCCAATCTGTGCCGCCCCGCCGAAAAATAGTCTGTGTAGAAAGTGTAGGCGGAATCAGTTGCAACCTGCAGGCTGTCCAGTTGCCAGCTGTAAAAAACTTCCCTGCCATTGGGATCGTAGGCGCTGGCATAAAAATTTAAACTGTCGGTTTCATTTATGACCAATGTGTCTGCTAAAGGAAAGTATTCCGCAATAATGGGAACAGAATCTACAGGTATTCCCAGTCCGTTTTCATAGGCTCCCAGATCGGGTTTGGAATTCCAGGGGGCTGGTCTTGCCTGGTTGATGATATCAAATAACGGAAAGCTGAGAGTGTCTCCCGCCCCAATACAGAGAGATATATCCTGCAAAGAAAAATCAGCATTGAAGGGATCGGAAAAATTAGGGTCCAATTGAATATTATAAAAAACATCGCAACTGTCATTATTAGCATTTACAGTAACATTTTTGCCAATATCGGGTCCGCAATTGTAAAAATCTGCCAGACTGTTCTGCCAGAAACTGGAATAGGAAACAGCCAGACTGCCATTCTCAAAATAAAGCCCGTAATTAGTATTATTGGAAACTATACTGTTCAACAACACAAAATCTGTATTATGCAGTGCAATTCCGCCTCCGTAACTGGCGCTGTTTTGAGCAATAACAGAATGGACCACGGTAAGTTCAGAGTTATTGTAACCCGCTATTCCACCTCCATCCAGATCAGAGCTGGAATTTCCGCTGATCACAGTATTGTAAACTGCAACCCGGGAATTATAACTTTCCAGTCCGCCCCCGATAATTGCAGCAACGTTTTCTGAAATTGTTGAGTTGATTATCTGACAATCCGAATTATAAAATTCCGCTCCAGCTCCAATAAAAGCTGAATTATTCATGATCTCACAAGCGGTAATGATTGCTTCCGAATTTAAACAATAGATCCCGCCCCCTCGGGAACTTGCTTCATTTTCCTTCACCTTCAGGTTGGAAAGCACAGGCGAAGTTGCCTCGCAATAAATTCCGCCACCATTGGCTGCTAAACCGTTCTGAAGCGTGAATCCATTTAAAACCGCTGTCGAATCCTCTCCCGAGTTAAAAGTGACAACCGGTCCCAGACCGGAACCGTCAATTATGGTGGAATCTATCAGAGTGGAATCCCGATAAAGATAATATAACGATGATAAATAAATGTTCTTTCCGGAAAAATTGATGTTTTCAGAATATATTCCTGGACTCACCAGAATGGTGTCGCCCGAAACTGCTGCTTCAAGGGCAGACTGAATTTCAGTAAAATGCTCCGGAACGAGTAGAGTGGTCAGGTTTTGCACCGTTAACTGCCAGAAAAATGCAGCACTGTCCCGGCTTGCAAATCCGTCATTAACAAACAGAGCCAGATCGTAAATTCCCTCTGAAGTATGATCTGTGCTGAAAGTATAAATGCTGTCGCTGGAAACAAGTACTGAATCCAGTTCCCAGGTGAAAATAAGCTCGTTTCCATCCGGATCATAACCGGAAAAAACAAATTCAATCTGATCGAACTCCTGTAGGGTTAAACTGTCGGGAGCAGGATATAAGGTATCCACCACAATCGGCTGATCCACATCGGCGACATTTATCTGCCAGGAAAAAGTGGTGTCATTCCGGCTGAAATTATCACTGACATTGAAAATGAGATCATAAGTTCCGGCAGAGGTGTAGTCGGTCAGGAAGGTATAAACACTGTCTGTGGCGACCAGGGTTGTGTCTATCAGCCATTCATAGGAGAGGGTATTCCCGTCGGGATCATAACCGCTGAAATAGAACTGGATCGAATCTGTTTCGGTAATTTCCAGAATACCCGGGGCAGGGAAGAGGCTGTCCACCACAATCGGCTGATCCACATCCAGGACTTCTATTGTCCAGTTGAAGGTTGTGTCTGCAGAACTGATCAGGCTGTCTCTTACGGCTAAGGAAAGCGCATAAATACCTGCCGAAGCGTAATCGGTGGTGAAATTATAGGTTGAATCTGTTGCTACGCTTACGGAGTCCAGTTCCCAGTTGTAGTAAAGGGTATCGCCATCATCATCATAACCGCTGAAAAGAAATAGCTGTTCTGCTGTTTCGAACAGCTGAATATTTCCGGGAGTTGGATTTAGCAGGTTGATTACCAGCTCACTGTGCAACAGCGAAAATAACAGGCAGATCAGGGTTGAGAAAATGATAAAAATCCCGGTTCGTTTATTCATAATTATCCTTTTTAGAAAAATTTAAGTTCTAATGGCAAACTTATATAAGTCGCAACTTTGGTGTCAAACAATATCCTGAAAATGCAGGTTTGCTGATCTTTTGATTCTTTCACACCTTCCTGGCAGTTCATGTGATGTTGTTACACCTACTACATAGTGGCTAAACTCCACACCCAAGCGCTGGTGGCTAAACTCCCCCCATAACGCTGGTGGCTAAACTTCACCCCAAGCGCTGGTGGAAAAACAACACATCATAACGCTGGTGGCTAAACTCCCCCCATAATCCTGGTGGCTAAACTCCTCCGCATAATGCTGGTGGCTAAACTCCTGTTTAGCCACC
>LKUH01000243.1 GCA_001412425.1 Candidatus Cloacimonas sp. SDB | reverse complement strand
GCAAAAAAGAGCGATCTCTTCATCTATTTTCATCAGACCATAAAATCCGGTACCAAAAATCAAATGGTCAAGTTCAATTTCCGTGAGCTTCTTAATATCCTTCATAATAACAAAATGCGATTTTTGACGCTGCCAGGACAATACAATATCATCTGGTAGCAGGAGCACATCATTCTTATATATTTTTTTAGCAACAGTTAAATTACCGAAAGAATAGGACTCAATTTTGATCATAAAATATATTTGGAAAGGTCTTCATCTCGAATGATCTTATCCAGTTTATTTTTTACAAATGTTTTGGTAATGGTTATTTTCTTTTTAGTAACATCAGGCAGATCAAAAAGATAGTCTTCCAGTAAGGCATTCATAATAGTATGCAGTCTTCTGGCTCCGATATCTTCCATCTTTTCATTGGCCAGGGCTGCAAAACAGGCTATTTCTTCTATAGCTTCATCTTTGAAATTTAAAATTACATTTTCCGACTTTAAAAGAGCTTTGTACTGTTTGGAAAGTGAGTTCCTGGGATAGACAAGGATCTTATTGAGATCATCTTGTGATAGACTGCTTAATTCTTCCCGAATTGGAAAACGGCCCTGCAGTTCCGGAATAAGGTCGGATGGTTTAGATTTAGTGAAAGCACCGGCAGCGATAAAAAGTATATGAGAAGTATTGATGATTCCAAATTTAGTGGGAACATTTGAGCCTTCAACAATTGGTAAAAGATCTCTCTGAACTCCCGAACGGGATACATCTGCTCCTGAACTTCTATCATAATTAGCAACTATCTTGTCGATTTCATCAATGAAGATTATTCCATCATTTTCTACTCGGTTTCGGGCTTCATTGTTGATCTTATCTCTATTTACCATTTTGCTGGATTCCATTTCAGTTAAGAATTTCAGTGCTTCGGGAACCTTCATTTTCTTTTTTTTCTTATCTCTTTTCATCGGCAGAATTCCTGCCATGATATCCCCAAGCTGCAGATCTATGTTTTCCATTCCGGTTTGAGAGAAAACTTCTATGGTAGCAGGTTTAGGTCCTTCCTGAGTAACTTCTACTTCTCTGTTATCTAATTCTCCCGAATTAAGCAGGGTCAGCATTTTATTTCTGATGCGTTTATATCTTTCAATTCGTTTCTTTTTCTCTTCTTCAGTTTCATTTGGGATTGCAGGCAGGGGTGGATACAAAATATCAATTAATGTCTCCCTGGCTCTGTCTTCCGCTTTTTGTCTGACCTGTTCGATCATTTCTTCTCGGACAATATTTATTGAAACATTCATCAGTTCACGTACCATTGATTCCACATCTCTGCCTACGTATCCAACTTCAGTAAATTTGGAAGCTTCGACTTTGATGAACGGGGCGTTAGCAAGATTGGAGAGTCGACGGGCGATCTCGGTTTTACCGACGCCGGTAGGGCCAATAAGAATGATGTTATTAGGCATTATTTCATTCTGTAATTCACCTTCAACCTGCTGTCTTCTCCAGCGGTTTCTTAAGGCAATGGCTACGGCTTTTTTAGCTTTATCCTGACCAATTATATATTTATCTAATTCTTCCACAATTTTTTTGGGGGTAAGATCGTGCATTATATTTCCTCAACTATTATTTTATCATTAGTATAGATACAAATTTCTGCAGCTATTTTCAGAGCAGCTTTAACAGTTTCAGCAGGTGAAAGTTGAGAATATTTTTGTAAAGCCCGTGCTGCAGCAAGAGCGAAATTTCCACCGGATCCAATGGCAATAATCCCATCGTCGGGTTCCAGAACATCACCTGTTCCTGAAACGAGCAGAAGTGAATCTTTATCGGCTACAATGATCATTGCTTCCAATCTTCTGAGAATTTTATCTGAGCGCCATTCTTTTGCCAGAGCAACAGCCGATTTTTTCAAATTACCCTTAGATTCCTGCAGTTTCTCCTCAAATTTGTCGTATAAAGTAAAAGCATCTGCTGTAGCACCGGCAAAACCAGCAATTACACTGTCGTTGTACAATTTTCTGATCTTTTGGGCAGAAGCTTTAATTATGCTGTTACCCAGTGTAACCTGTCCATCTCCACCGATTGCTGCCTTATTTTTAACTTTAATACCGATTATGGTAGTGCCGTGCATAATATTCATATTTCCTTCCGTTTAAAATAAGTTTCTGACAAAATCAGTTATTTCTATCGTTTTGTATCTTTCTTATTTTGATCTTTAGATACGGAATCATCAGTCTCAGTCTTCTTGGAAGAATTTTCTTTTTTTGCGGTTTGGTCACCGGATATCTTTGATTCAGCAATTTCTTCTTTTATTGGTAAAATTTCTTTTTGGGAGATATCGATCTTCATCTCTTTGACCTTTTCAAATTTTTTCTGTACGAAATCCTTTTCTTTATCAATAACATTATTGAGTATGATTTTATATAATTCTTCAGCGTTCAGGGTTTCCTTTTCCAGAAGTTCCAAAGATAGTGTGTCTAAAAGATTCCTTTTTTTCGTCAGAATCTCTTTAGCTTTGTCATGTGCTTTAATTATGATATTTCTGGTTTCCTGATCAATTAGTTTTGCAGTTTCTTCACTTATGTTGTCCTGCTGGGAAATATCACGTCCTAAAAAAACCTGGCTT
>LKUH01000242.1 GCA_001412425.1 Candidatus Cloacimonas sp. SDB | reverse complement strand
TTTTTTCCAGATATTTTAAGAACAATTCCGGTTTCTTTTTGATAGCCCTGGCCATAATGTAAGAAAATATGATGGTACCCTGCTCACCTTTATTGGTAATGAGGAAGTCGTAAAATTTAAAATAATCTTCAGCAGTCTTAGCTATTTTTGCAGCCAGGGTTTTACCTACCAGGGTAATAACAGCTTGTGGAACTTTATTATCGATCCTCTGTGGATAAGCATTGTAAACAATATCTATATCGAAGTCACCCTTTGCAAGTTTTCTGGCATAAAAATCTTCTGTGTCTTTTATCAATCTTTCTTTCCAATCTAAGGATATCATCTCAATCTCCTTTCAATATTGCAGATTCAGGGCTCTATTAATTCGGACCCACAGAATAATCGGTTAAATTCAGGTCATCTGTTCATCTCGCAAAATCAATTAATATTAACAAATTTTCCCTTTTAATTTCAGTAACTTTATTATAATAGAAACCGAATCTGTCCTATTCCAGAATCACCCCTGAAGGCATTAATATCTCTTTCCTCCCCATCCTTTAACAGCAGGTTAATATATCTTAACAAAACCGTATTTCTATTAGATATATTATTCTAATATCACAGGTTAGAGTCAATTAGCAAATAGTCTAGATTTTTTATATCTGTCAAGCTGAAACGAGACTTTTTTGATATTATCAGCTGTTTTAATTCCTTCAATATCTTCTATATTTTCATTTAGCAATAAAGGCAGGATTGAAACTCAGAAAATGTAGTTGATACCAACCATATGAACATCATTAATTTCATATTTAAAAGGGATATAAGTATAATCAATGTTTATCTTGTTAAGATTAACCCCAATACCAAAAGAAATATCTTCGGAATCGTAATTAAATTTATATCCCAGCCTGAGATCAAGTTTTTCCACTGGTCTTATCCCAACACCGGCAACAGCTCTTAATCGATCATCATCAAAATATTTAACAGCCTTAATTTCAGAAAAAAGAATAACTGAATTTATCTGAAAATCATCTGCCAGCGAAAATTCTGCGGTGACAGGAAGATCAATCTCTTCTGCATTCATTTTAGAAGTTTTTCCTAAATGTTTTAGGGCGGCAGTTAACTTCAGATTTTTCACATTTGTCAGGTAAATGTAACCTAGATCGAAAGAAGCTCCCAGGCTGGAAGAAGTATCAATTTTCTCGTAAATCCCGTTTGCAGTTATTCCAACATAGTGATCTGGATTGATCCTATAGGCAAAATTAACAGAAAGCGAAAGGTCGAGGGGATGAAATTCGCCAATTATGGTTCCTACTTCATCCCGATTGTCTATTTTTCCATAATCCAAATATCTGTAAGCGATCGAAAAAGAAGTTTTTCCTTTCCCGTTGGAATAAGCCATACTATTTAATTTGGTATCGAAAATCCAGTAGTTTTGAGTCATAGAAATAACCTGGTTCCGGGTAATAAGATTAGCTGCGGCATTCTGCAGAAAGCCGAAAGCACTTCTGCTATAAAGCGAACCTGTTCCCCCCTGAGCGGCCAGATCTGCACCGGTAACTATTCTCAGCATCTGAAATCCGTTTTCACCACTGGTCTCCGCATAGGTAAAAACTGTTAAAAGTAACAGAGCCAGTATCAGATATATTTTTTTCATCAATCCTCCCC
>LKUH01000241.1 GCA_001412425.1 Candidatus Cloacimonas sp. SDB | reverse complement strand
AACGGGAACTGCACGAAAGTTTGAGCCTGCGAAGACTTTGTGCAGAGTTATAAGTAGTTTATTTAAGTAAAACACATTTACCCTCAAATGTATTATCACCTGATTTCAATTGATAGAAATAAACACCAGATCCTACAAACTTACCATCATCATTTAACCCTTCCCAGATAACTGAATACGTTCCAGACTCATGATGCTCATCAATAAGAGTCCTAACTTTCTGACCTTTTGCATTGAAAACATCTAACTCGACATCAGATGATGATTCAATAATAAAACAGATTATGGTTTCAGGATTAAAGGGATTAGGGTAGTTCCAGATGCAGGTATTTTGATAAATTATTTGGTCATCTTCTGAATCTACTCCTTGCCATTCATACGCTCCCATATCGATGGTATCTCCATAGATCCTCGGATTCCCTGCTAAATCAAATTCCGGAATTTCGATCCCATTAGGTAGATCTAATGTACCCGAGTCGATACAGGGAGAATTTTCTGTTAACATATAAAGAATATTGCCTTCCTGTTGCCAGAGTGGATATTCATTCAGGTTCCCTTCCAGCCAGTTTATCTCATTAAACGGATATGGGTTCTGAATCCCCTCATAACCTCCATCGACCAAAGAATTTTGAATTGTAACAGAGGATGGATCACTAAAATATTCATTATCAATAAAAATCTCCGATGGTAAATCACCATATAAAATTGAATTGATTATGTTAATATTCGAATTGCTTCCCATTAAATATACTGCACTACCATTTCCTGGTGAATAATTATTCCCAATTGTTGAATTTATTAAGTATAGATCAATATTATCCATTATCCTCATTGCACTTACAGATGTTGGCCATTCGCTTTCAGTCAATGAATTGTCGGTGATCTCAACATTACTCATAATAACAGAATATGGACCTGTACCGTACCCACCAAGTAGTAATGGTAAAGAGCCATTGTAATCTTCAGGATTCTCATGATTGTTGTGAATTTTTACATTTTCCATTCTCATAGTATCACCTGATTCAGGACTATCATAATATTGTATACCTGGTGCTAAGTTATTATAAATGTATACATTCTTCATTTCTATTTCTACAAGATTTAAAAATATGGATTGATAACCATCAGAAATGTATCCTGTGATTGTGATGTTTTCTAGAAACACTCTTATGTCATAAAGATTGTTACTACTTATTATCATACAATAAGAATTTGATCCACCAGAATTTATTAATGAAATATTCTTAATTGAATACTCTGAATTAAAGTCACTAAAATGATCTACAATATGTGGATAGGTTAACTCTGCATCAAATACAGTGTTTTCCATAGATTCACCGATGATCGATACTGAACTTCTCATGCATAATGGGAAATTCTGATTTGAATAAGATTGAGAATACACTCCATCTGCAACATAAATTGTTTTAGGAAATAAACTATCTGCTTGAATTAATGATAATGCATAATTCAATGATGCAAGTGATTCATCTGGAGTTATACCGCTGTTATTATTATCTCCATCAGTTGAAACAAACAAATCGTTGTTCACTGGATCTAACTTAGAATTCTGGTTAAACAATGTGACATCATACAGTGGAGTTCCGGTTGATGTTGTAGACCTTATAAAGTAACTATCGGGATTATTAACAGTAAAAGTATCTACTATGACATCTATTGGGGGACACGCCCAACTTTTTAAAATTTCATTTCCATAACCTGCATAATTTAGATATATGTTACATCTATTTATAGGGTCGAAATTGATTTCACAATTTCCATGTAAAAATAAACCTCCACCTTTTATCGCATGATTTCTTGTGATAAGAGTACCTGATAGATTTATTATAGCGTTTAAACATGAAATCCCGCCCCCAAAATCTCTTGCTTGATTATCAATTATTTGACAATTTAAAATATCCAATGATGATTCACTTACATGAATTGCCCCACCCCAATATGAGCCATTATCAGAGATTTCAGTCCCAGATCCATTCTGAAGAGTGAAACCATATATAGTTGTTCCTTCTGATTCTCCCGAAACAACTTTAACCACACTGCCTTCTTGATTCCCATCAATTATGGTGTTTACAATATAAACACTATTCCCAGTTGTAAGATTTAAACTACCAACAGTAATTGTTTTTTCAGAAAAATCGATGTTTTCGTAATATGTTCCTGGATGAACCAATACGGTATCTCCATTAACCGATGTGTCAATAGCATCCTGAATCAATTCGAAAGGAGTAGATCCATTAATATCAACTTCTATTATAGTTGATTGTAGGTAGAAAAAAAGTAATAAAAAGAAAACAATAAAAAATGAAAATTTCATACTATTGAATATACTCCTTCCAAATAAAAGAAAGACAAGGTTAATTATTTTATCAATAACATTTTTTTAACAGAGGATTTGCTTTTACTCTCAACTTTGTAGAAATAAAATCCTGATGCTACTGACTCATTATTTTCATCCTGACCATTCCAGATAATAGAATGATCACCTTTAGATAACACTTCATCAAATAGATGCTTTACTTTTTGTCCTTTTAAATTGAAGATAGTTAATTTAACTGGTTGCTCATTTGGATTATAAAAACTTATAGTAGTTTCAGGATTAAATGGATTAGGATAATTCTGATACACTTTCAGATGAGGTTCAGGTACGATATCACTATTACCAGGATCAAGTGAAATTATTGAATATTCTTGATTTCGTGGTTTTAATTCCTGATATTCAAAATTACCTGTTGTTTTATTATAAACCATGTATTCATTAATGGCTAATCTACTTCTATCTGTAGTAATAATTTGAAATGAAAGTTCATCACATTCTTCCTGACCAGTATAAGCTAAAAGTTGAACTGGTAATTCATCAATTACAACGGCACCAACACAAAGTTCATTTTCAAATACTCCAATCTCGATAATCTGCTCCCTAAAATCAGAATTGATAATATCAATTGGTTCATATGAAGGCAATTCTGTGTATGTAAAATATGTTGAAGATTCTTTTTTTAATGGATCTTCTTTTCTTCCAAATTCTGACCATTGGAAACCTGGTATTGGTTGATCAAACTTTACTATGTATCCTTTCCCATATTCCATTGTTTTCCCATCAGGAGACCAAATAGGTGGTTCAGGATCAAAACGGCCACGTTGTTGACGAGAATAAGCCCAATCTTCAGCAAGAACTGCTGTAAGATCATCCCAATTATTGGAAAATGCATCCATGATATTTCGATTTTCAGGATACCAATACCCTAACCAATACCATTCATTAGCTTCTATTGTTTCCTCTAACGTATAATCTGCTTCCATACAGGTTCCCATAATGGTTAACTCTCTAGGTTGAGGAGGAGTAACCTCAATTTTATACAAATTAGTGCTATAAACATCATATTCTAAATAATTCCAAGACGGAAAATCATATAAATATTGAATATTATCATAATAATCAAGATCAATATCAGTTATGTTAATGAATGGATCTATATTATTTAAAATAGGTATAATGTCTTCTTCTTCATTTATACTAAAAATTCGATCTAACCTAGGGAATGAATCCCAATTCCAACCTTTGTAATAATACTTAAAGTCCCTATCATCAAAATAATGAGGGTAACAACCGATATCTAAACGACTGTTATCTAGATCTCTATCGTCGGGATCAATGCGATAATCTTCTCCATCGTTGTCAATATCTACATTTCCGGCATTTATACAGGGGCTATGATTATAATCATCTATCCATTCTAATTCGTAATGACCGATGAAATCGGGATTACTAGTTACATTATGATCATCACCAGGTAATAACTCTGAAGGTAGTAAACCATTATAACAGCAGTAATCAACTTCAAAAATTGAATTACTATTATCAATATTTTGTTCTAAATTCCACAGTATGTTATTATAAAAACTCTCAGTAATTGTGTTTGAGTCAGTGCGATATCCAGTAGTATTAGTGTTGAAACCAACGACTGTATTATTGATAATATTTGTGATATGAGAAGATGGTCCAGCGTGAACACCAATTCTTGAACCTCCTGTAGATTGTCCATATAACAGAATGAGATTATTCATGATATTAATTTCTGAATCTGAATGTAATTTTATTCCAACACCTTCATTATAATAAACTTCAATTTCATTATTATAAACATCAGCATTGGAAAGAAGAAAACAAATACCATATTTGAAATTAGAGATGTAATTATTATAAATAGAGATTTCATCCAATTCAATTATTACTATTCCATAAGAATTGATGATTTGACTGCTATTAGTTAATGAATTATCTGATATTTCACAATAATCGAGTTCATGTATGTCCATACAGAATAAGAAGTCTTGAAATATATTTTTTCTTATATTTACAGTAAATGAACCATTAGAATACTGATATTTACTTGCGTAAATACCTTTATATTCCATAGAACCAATTATTGTGAATCCTATGATGCTTAAAACCTTATCTGTATCTGATGTATGATACAATTCGATTACTTTTTGAGAACTACCATTAATTGTACATAATTCTGGATTTTCAGATTGACTTTTAACAGATATAGACAAATTCTGAATATATAAATTTTCATCATAAACTCCATCTTCAACGCTGACAATATCATTGTCACTCGCATTGTCAATTCCATCTTGGATAAATTGCCATGGATACCCTAAAGAACCATCCCAAGGCCCTTGAGTGTTATTTCCATCAACATAAATAATTGTACTATTTAACATGAACCATGAAAAAAAGCAAAATAGGCTTAAAAAAGAAAACTTCATCTTTCCTCCTAAGTAAAAAAATTCATTATTCTTAAATAAATTACTTATAACGGTCGGGCTATGCCGTGCAAGCGAAGCGTAGCACGGATAGCTATGTTAGGCACAACATCTATCAAAAACCAAAACCAGCCCAAGATTACTCTCGGGCTGGGCATATGACTCTATTGCAGCAGGAGGCACTTCTTCACTGATTTAGATTTATCATTAACAGATAATTTATAGAAATAAACACCTGAAGAAACAGATTTACCTGATTCATCGGCACCATTCCATATTACATTATGTTCTCCTTTGTCTATTTCGTTATTTACAAGTGCTTTTACTTTTTGACCTTTGATGTTGTAGATAACTAGATCAACTTTGCTTTTTTCTGGTATAGAAAATGAAATTGTTGTCACAGGATTGAATGGATTAGGGTAATTACCTACTAAAACAGGAATATTTGGCATGTTGTTACCAAAGGGTTCAATATCCGGTTCTTGTTCCGGTTCCCCAAAAAGTTCAGAAAGCAGTTGATCTTGATTTTCTTCAAAGTCTTTGCGGGAATTTGGTTTAAGATTTTCCATAGTACCGACAAATCCCGAACGGTTACCATTTTCTTCCATTAGTAGGTAAGTATATCCAGCATCAATTACTGCCATTACAGAATCTATTTCACTGGGTGGATTAGAGATAATTTCCTCAAAACAGATAATTGCATCTTCATAACATTCCATTTTAATGTTACAGTAGTTTGCAAGGTAATCAGCATATTTATCCATTTCTTCATTATAGTGAAGGTTGGGTTCTGTTTCATAGTAGGTCTGTAATTCACTAAAATTACTGCTAACTTCAATTAAACGTTTTGCAGAAGCTACCGCGTATTCAGATTCCGGATATAGCGTGATGATTTGTTTAAATAACTGATCTGCCAAAGAGTAATTATTATTACTTACAGCTAAATCAGCTTCTTTATACAATGTTTCCGCTAGCATCTCTTCACCTTCTCTCGGTTGACCGGGATCCCAGACCGGAGATAGAATAAATCCGATTTCCTCAGGGTCAGGATCAATTAAAGATGGATAGAATCTGTTTTCCGGTGGTAAAACAGCGCCATGTATCCCATTATAACCCCAATAATTGCCTCGCCAGACTCTATTATGACTCATATTTGGACAACGTGCCAGATACTGATCCCAGCTTCCGGATATGTAACTGTTATCAACGATTTTATTCCTGTTGCGATCCATTATAATGGTGCAATCATCAATGAATAATATTTCTTCCCAATCGTTATTGGAAATTATGCTATCATCTATCCAAGAGCCGCTATTGGGGTCTTTGAGGATTTCGACAATACTGCCGCGATAACAAAGAATTCCTCTTAAATTCCCATAAATATTGCAGCTTTGCACTTTACCTTCAGATGCATAAAAACGAATACCATCGTTACTGTTATTGTAGATATTTGTAAGTGTGATTTCATTCTCGCCTTCATAGGATTCATTCACAAAAATTCCCATTCCGGAATTGTTATACACATTGCAATTGGAAATAGCATAATTCGAACAGCTGTTGAGAATGATGCCTGTATTACAATCATGGATATCGGAATTAATTATACTCACCAGCGGGTTAAATAAACAATAAATTCCGTTACTAAAATTGCTAAAATCACAATTATCTATTTGGAGTGTTGCGTATTTGTTGGATAGATAAGAAAATATAAAAGCAGTATCCGTTAATTGTAGTTCACCATTTTCATTTATCAGATTACAATGATTGAAAGTGCCATTAGTGATATTGACTGTCTGATTCCCATACAAATATAATCCGTCCCAGTATTCTTCATCCTCAACTGTAAATTGAACACCATTACCTAGAGATAAATCTCCGAAAATCTCAATTCTATTGCCAGGGATATCCTCGGGATTGAATTCATCTCGTGGGATTGTGGTAGTTTCACCGTAGAAAACAACATTATCTTCGATATTTAATTCTGAACATGATTCTACATAAATTCGGTTCCTGTTTTTAAGATACACTTTTGTTCCAGAGGCAACTGTTAATGAACTATTATTATGTATAATAAGGTCACCGTTAACAGCAACTATGCCTGAAATTGTGGTATGTTCTACCACTTCACCAGAAATCATATTCGGATATTCAAGCGATGTTGTTTCGCCGATACCACCATTATCGTAATATTGAGGGTCATCATAATGACCTGTCCAGTGTAATGTCTGACGACTATCAAACTCTTTTACCCATTCTGATGATTCAAATATTGAACACAAACCATCTTGGTTTAAATCAGCATTTTCTAATGGGAAATCACCATAATCAGTATGATAAAAATTGTCGTAGGCTGGAGTTTCATTTTTTAATGCATTCATCAAATGGAAATTATATTCTCCATGTCTATATTCATGACCTGCCCATACATCTCTCTCATAAGCCCAATAACTATTACCTGGGTCCGGATCACCAGGATAATCTATTCCATCATAATAGAGAGAATCATCTCTAAATGCATACATATGATCATTTGCAGCTGTAAAGACTATGGAGTGTTCGTTTTCAAGAAAAGGTACAAATCCACCGGAAAAACATTGCTGCATGAAAACTACTTTCTTCTGACAATTTATTTGATCAACGAGATTGCCGAAAGCTTCATCACTAATTTCATCACCACCGATTAAACATAACCATCTGTGACCACTATGCCAATCCCCATGATCAAATGTCCAGATTGTTAAAAAATCATCACTCTGAAGCTGTGGAATATCTTCCTGTTGATTTCCGTATGCCAACCCTTCCAAAACCATTTCGACATTTGCTAAATCTGCTTGATAGTCGGTTATTGGATCATATTCCAAAGGAACAACATATCTTCCACCTTCAATGATATATTGGTCTTGAAAATCTTGTCCGCCAGCAAACAGGACAAAGATATTTTCGTTGCTATAACCCTTGTTAATTAATAATTCCCACATCAAAAATGTATCATGCCAAAATTCTTCCATTGGACTTCTGGTTACATCATTGCCATTGGCTACCGCCCAACTTCCGTCAAAATTTCCTCGTTCATCTGCGTAATCACCGGTTATCAATACCGCATATTTTTCTGCTCCGAAAAGCACGCTGCTTATAATAATAAGCATTATTAAGATCATCATTCTTTTACTCATCATAACCTCCTTCTGAGTATTTAGAAATTGACTTCTTGTTGTTTTTCGTAATTTTGTCTGCAGAGGATTTGTAGAGTCTGTTAAGCCGATTAATGCACCGCTTTGCGGACTCTCTTTTCCTCTGCTGTTTTCCACATGATTTGAAATACATCATCCATAATTGATCTTCTTCATCTTATTCACCTCCTTCCATAATTTTATTTCACTAAAGTAAGTGATTTTGTTTTTACTCGATTTTCTACTTGTAAACGATAATAATAAACACCACTAGAGACTTGTCTGTTCTGCATATCTGTTCCGTTCCAGATAACAGAATGATCACCTTTTTGTTTATGTTCATTAACAAGTAATTTTACTAATTGTCCTTTCACATTAAAAATCTTTAAAGTTGTTTTCCCGCCTTTTCGTAAACTGAAATTTATTTTGGTTTGTGGGTTAAATGGATTCGGATAATTCTGCGATAATTTGATGTTATTATGAGATATATCTTGGATAATATTTTCTTCAGAAGCAATTGTATCAATCTCTTTTTGCATAAAATAAATATCGGATTCTGTCACATCATTACTATTAAAGAAAATTAAATATAATTTATCTTCAAATATATCTATTTTGGGTAATCCAGCTGAATTATCGCTTTCAAAAATTATGTTGCCCTCCCAAATGTTGTTGGAATTATTATAATAAACTAAATTCTTAACAATATCAGAACCTGTATCATATTTTTCTGCTTCTACAATATGAATGACATTATTACCGTCAATTTCAATGACTTGCCACCAAGGATCTTCTACCAAGATTTCCGGTTCAGAAAAGTTCGCTCCATCATAATATGAATAAAAAGTACCATCATTGGGTGGTATGCTGTCATTAGTATATTCCCGCCAAACTAAATGAGGAAAATCATTAGTATCTAAATTTATATCTTTACCTTGTTGACATCTTCTTTCAGCTAAGATTATTGCATCTTCCCATGTATCAGAGTAATAATCGTATTTAATATATGAAGTTCTTGAGCCAATTTCTTCCGGATGATGATCGATTATACAATGAAGATTATTGTTATCATCGCTAACAGCTTCTGCTAAACAATAATGATCACTGTTATTTTCATAAGGGCAGATAATGTCGCTCCATTCATCATTTTCCAGATAGCGGTAATAAATTTCGCCTTCAAGACCTCCCCAATGCCAGAAAACATAAACTCGGTCATTGTTATCAACAACGACATCACTCATTCCAACTCCACCATATTGTTCACTTATGCAATAAGGTTGACACCAAGAAGTTCCATCAAATTTTGTAAAATAAATCCGAGGTGTATCGCCTGTGCCTGCCACATTATGAAGATAGGCTACATAAAGATTGTTTTGTGAATCGGAAACAATATGAGGTAAACCCATCCATAACTCATTATTCTGAGAGATGTTTAACGGTTCACTCCAGGTTTCACCTTCATCCTCAGATTTGGAATAATATATTTTTCTAAAATTTGCTTCTATCTGAAGTCTCCAGACACAATGCAAGACACCATTATTATCGATACAAAATTCCGGATTAGAATCCATTTCTTCGGTATTTGAGATATTTATCGGTTCACTCCATTCTTGGGCGGAAAGGACTGAAATCATTACAAGCATAAAAATTAATATAAATAGTTTCATTTTTAAGAACCTCCTTAAATATTTCAAATCTCCTCTATATACATATCCACAAAATCATCAAATTATTACGCCACCACTTGATATTTTTCTACTTTTTGCTGTGCCTAACGGGAACTGGGCGAAGCTTTAAGCGCAGCGAAAGGCTTGCCCAGAGTTATGCATACAAGTATTTTCACTTTAACAAAATAATTTTAGATACATCTTCATTCTTATCAGTTTTAAGACTACAGAAATATATACCTGATGGTACTTTTTTAAGATTATCATCCTTCCCAACCCAAATCACACTATGGTGACCATTTTGTACTCTTTCATCTAACAATTTAGATACTTTTTGTCCTTTCAAATTATAGATTATAAGTTGAGTATATGAGTCTTCAGATAGATAGAATTCAATTTTTGTACTTGGATTGAAAGGATTCGGAGAGATATTGCTGATGTAATCATATTTTGATGGTAGAAATTCATCCTCAGATACTGTAGGCTGATCCCAAGATTGTTGGAACTCAATACAAAGACTGGATAATCTTAATGTGCCAGATGATAAACCATAACTATAAACACTGTCATCAAAGAAAGCTAAAAATAATTGAGCATGATAATCGTCTGGCTCATTACTGATAATTTTGAGTTTCTCTCCTAATGTCACATTAATAGGTAACATTCCTTCTAATTCAGGTGCATAGTTATTAGCATAGTTATTGTCTGGATCAACATGATCATCATTTGGGTTTGCATTTATATATAAAATCTCTGACCACGATTCACCAGAATCATCGGAAATCGACATTGCGATCTCAGGCTGTTGATACCATCCATCAAATCCATCTACTCCATAATACGCGTTACGCAGTTTTTTTGAATCATGCCAAACTGCAGCGATCCAATTATTATTAGCAGACATCTTAAAATTATTTTCATGAAAAAAAGCATCTTGATATCCCTGATCAGGATCAAAATACCAGGTTGGCATACTTAAAGGAATGTAGACATCACCGTTATCATAATATTCATCTACCTCACCATCTTCATTCAAATCCCACGGAATCATAGGATTATCATCATCAGGAACAGCTCCGAAAAGATCCATATCATAAAAATCAAATGTAAAAGTTGAGATATCAAAAGTAAAAATCTTGGGATAAAAATAAGCAGCCATATAGAGTTCTTGTTCGATATTTTCTGTTGTATTAAGATTTACTCCTGTCATCCACAGAATTTTAGAACCATCAGCTGAAAAAACTCCATTATAATTGGCTCCATCTGCACTCAAGCAAAATACTAATTCAGAAGGTGTTATTCCATCATCATCATAAAACTCATAAGTTTCGCCGTCTTCCCTTAGTGGATTGTCTAAAGGATAAAGCCATTCCTGTGTAAAGAACGAAAATGTTTCTCCACAATCATTACTGTATAAGCAAAAGAGATTATTGCCATAACTCCCGAAGAAAGCAACTTGATGGTTATCATCTGCGATCATATCGCATTTTATTCGATTATTATAATTCTCATTTAAGTTATCAAGCTCAGGGAATGTCCTAAATGTCCAGTCTAACTCTGACTCAGCAGTAAAATCAGCAGCAGTAAAGTCAGCTGTAGCATATATTATGTTATAACAGCTTTCTGGTGCAATATTTGTTGCATAAACATGAACTCGACTATGATCTTCCAAAGGGGAACTACCAATCCAGACTACAGGATTTAGGAATTCATCATCAACATTTCCAGTAATTAATTCTCCAATTTCTGGATTATCAATTCCTGGCCAAGACTGTTTTAGATATCCGCTTGTTCCAGTAAGGTGAAAATTATCATAAGCAAACATACAATCCCATGAGTTATCAGTTTCAACAGAACCATTGTATACAAAGAAAGGATCACCTGTTAGTGGATCAATATCTAAAGAGGGAACATCTTCAAGCACCCAGGTATAAGGATTTCCTAAAGTTCCGAATATATTACCAGTCATATCACCATGGAAATAACTGAAAGATGCTCTGCTACAGCTGATTAAATCAGGATGGTAAAGGTATCCAACATAAATACCACCAGCACCATATCCGTACGGTTGTGATATCTCAGGTTGAATCCTAACATTATGGCCATTATAACCATATGGCATAGATTCATTCCATGTTTGAGAAATATAAGTTGTGGATTCACCATCTCCATTTAATATAAACGAATATTCTGGAGGAGGATCTAATTGCCTATCTCTCAAGATGCTAAATGATTTTGAATTTGAAGTAGTAATTTGCGTAACATCAATATACCTAGATTGCTGAATATCATCAGCAAAAAGAGGGAAGAGTAAAGCACTTAAAATTACATAAATATAAAATTTGCCCATTTCTTACCTCCGAAATTGTAATCTAAAAATTCTATGCTAATTCCATTCCACTTAAATACTTGTGTGCATAACGGGAACTTGGCGACAAGAGGAGCGCAGCGACTGCTTGTGCCAAGAGTTAGTGGTTGATTTATTTTATCAATCCCATTTTATTAACTTCACTTTCATAATTATCTGCTTTAATTTGATAAAGATATACTCCTGAAGG
>LKUH01000240.1 GCA_001412425.1 Candidatus Cloacimonas sp. SDB | reverse complement strand
AATTTTCTGGCAATATTTTTTAATTATCAGGATTTATTGCCATAAAAGGTATCTCTGTGAAAAAATTAAACTTAGAAGGTTTCAGCATCAATAGTATGTTTGCTCAATAGGAGAGGAGCAATATATCAGTGTTCTGCCTGTTATTTGGCGCGAATCTTTGCAGCATATTTTCTGGCTCTTTCCTGTAATTCCGCTTCGTTAAGATTAACCAGTTCCCGGCTTTGCATTACAACTTCACCGTTGATTATAACATCATTCACAGAATTGCTGTTAATTGTATAGACCAGGTGGGAATAAACATTATACATTGGCAAATTAGCCAGTTCAGCAGTTTTGATGGTTATGATATCGGCTAATTTTCCTGCTTCAAGTGAACCGATCTGATCTTCTTTACCTAATGCTCTGGCTGCATTTATGGTAGCCATTTTTAAAACCTTTTCCGCTGGAAGTAGAGTAGGATCGTTATTATAAGCTTTGTGAAGTTTAGCTGTGAAATCCATTTCGGAAAACATATCCAGATTATTGTTGCTGGAAACTCCATCAGTTCCCAGACAGACAGTTATCTCATTTTCAAAATATTGCTTCATGGGAGCAAAGCCTGAAGCCAGTTTCATATGACTTTCAGTGCAAACCACTATGCTCACATTTTTGTTTTTAATAATAGCAAGTTCGGCATCATTGATCCAGATCCCGTGAGCAAAAATGGTTTTATGTTCCAGAAATCCTATCTCTTTTAAATATTCTACAGGTCTTTTCCCAAAATTTCTGAGAGAATCTATGACTTCCTGCTCGGTCTCGGCGACGTGAATATGAAGCAGCATATCATTTTCCCTGGCAAATTCCAATGATTTCAGCAAAATTTCTTTATCACAGGTATAGATAGCATGAGGTGCTATGGTGAAATCGATAAGATCATTTCTTTTAAAGCTTTTTCGGGAAGTAGAAACATAATCAAAAATTTCATTTTCCTTCTGCTTATTACCAGGAAGAGCATTCATCACTACTTCTCCGACAATACCGCGTAAACCTGCTTCGGCAGCAGCTTCGGCAATATTGTAGCTGAAAAAATACATATCGTTGAAGCAGGTAGTGCCACCTTTGATCATTTCTGCAGCACCATGCAGAGCAGCATGATAAACGAATTCGGGGTTTAAAAATCTGGCTTCCGCCGGCCAGATATATTCCTGCAGCCATTTCATTAAAGGCAGGTCATCCGCCAAGCCCCTGAAATAAGTCATGGGTAAATGGGAATGAGCATTAATGAGACCTGGAATTACGATCTTTGAAGTAGCATCGATCATTTTCTCTGTTTCAAATGTCTTCAATATGTTTTCCGTGCTGTCAATAGCAGCAATTTTATTTCCTGCAATTGCAATTGCACCATTTTCAATAATTTCCATTTGATCGTTTACAGTTACAATTAAACCATTCTGAATTATCAGGTCTGCTTTCTGCATATCTTCCCCTTGGGCTATTTTTTTCTTAATCCGGCTATCCCGATCAAGATCAGAAGATATGCCAGAAATCTTATCACGATCTGGAAAAGTTCAAATTTGTGAGACAGATTGAGGATCTGGAGAATATGAGAGACGGCAAATATTCCAAAAGCCCAGGCGATCAGCAGAATTATGTTTCTGCTTTTGCCGGTGCTGGTTACGCCAAGGATGAAAATTATGATACACAAAACTGTATTGATAATTAAAACGGGATCCAAATTTAATTCCATTTAAATCTCCTCTTGTCTGGAATTTTTTTTACTGCATTTGTCGAGCATTTCTAAAACTAAATTTCCAGCATCAGCAATAGTGTTTCCCAGTGAGAGAAATCCATGATCTTTCATGATTAAAAAATTTCCTTCATTAATTAGTTTTAAGACGGCCTGTACCAGTTCTTTTGTACCGTAAGGAACTGCTTTTTCAGTTGCAGGCAGTTTTAGGTTTGCCGAATTTGCCAGGATTTCTCTGCAATGTCCATGCATAATGCAGTTTACATCTGGTCTTGCCTGATAGATCGCATGGTGCAACAGTGTTTCGGAAGAAGGTTCACCCGAGCCTGTTACCGTGACAGTATTTATTTCAGGGTCACAATTATTGATCTGAACAAAGTTTCCGGTGCTTAAAGTCTGATCCAGAGCGGTATGGGAAGCAGTGATAAAAAATGAATTCTTCTCAGGCTCAATTCTGAAACTTAAATTACCGAAAGAACCGCCCTCATAAGCCGGAGCCAGGTTGTGATCATGAAAAATCCTGGCCCAGACGATCATTTTTTTTATTCGTTGATCCGCTTTCATAGCTTCTGGAATATGAATAATCTTGAATTTAACTCCCTGATATTCAATCATTTACATATCCTGGATATTTCGGTTTTGCTTGCTTTTATGATACCTTTCTCGGTGATTATTCCAGATATGTATTTTGCCGGTGTAACATCAAAAGCGGGATTAAAAGCTGAAGAACCGGGTGATGCCATCATTACCTCTTCGATTTTACCATTTTTGCTTAGGCCTGTTTGAAAAAGCACTTCCTGCTGATCTCTTTCTTCAATCTGAATATCAGCACTCGTCCTGCAATGGAGATCGAAAGTTGAGGTAGGTGCTGCAACATAAAAAGGAATGCCGAATTCTCTGGCACAGATGGCTTTTTCCAGTGTTCCGATCTTATTGGCAGTATCACCGTTGGCAGCTATGCGGTCTGCCCCGGTGATCACCAGATCTATCTTACCCTGCTGCATGAAATACGCTGCCGCATTATCAGCAATAACAGCATGAGGAATACCGGCATTATGCAATTCCCAGGCTGTGAGCTTTGCACCCTGAGCGCGTGGTCTGGTTTCATTCACATATACAAATATCTTTTTATTCTGCTGCTGAGCCAGATAAAGAGGGGAAAGGGCAGTGCCGAAGTCGGTGAACGCCAGCCAGCCGGCATTGCAGTGGGTGAGGATACCGGCATTTGCAGGAATCAGCTGATTTCCAAATTTACCAATTTTCAGTGAATCCTCAACATCTTTGTCAGCAATTTCCTGAGCAATTGCAACGGCTTTTTGGGTGGGATTGGAAGCTTGTAAGGCATGTGAATAGACAAGATCGGTTGCATAGAAAAGGTTGCGAGCTGTAGGACGGGTTGATTCTATCGTTTGTTTGGCAGCAGTAAGAAACTCAAGCTGGTTCTTTTCAGGAGCTTCCAGAAATGCCTGAGCCATAGCGAAACCGGCAGCTGAACCAATTGCACCAGCACCACGAATGATCATACTCCTGATGGCTGCACAGGTTTCCAGATGATCTTTAGCTGCGTGAATCCTGAATTGAAAAGGAAGCTGATTCTGATCGATCATCAAGACAGAATTCTTTTCCATCCAGACCGTTCTGAAATTTTTACCTTCAACCTGCATATCAGAATCTCATCATATCAATGAAGCTTTCCAGTCTCAGTTTTGTTCTGGCATCCAGAGGTCCTGGCTGATCTGCTTCAATTGTGAGGAAGGGAAGTTTTAAATACTTTTTAAGTAATATATTGTCGATCTGTCTATGGCAGAAAGACTGGGAATAGCTTATCACACCTGATATTTCTCTTATTTTTATTTCTGGAACTATATCTTCAAGTCGGTCATAAACGGAGTAAGGGTAAGTGTATTTCAAATATTGATCGAGAATATCTTTTTCCAGATGCGGCATGCTGAACTGGCGTTGAATTTCATTAAATGTCACATTAATATTTTTTTCCATT
>LKUH01000239.1 GCA_001412425.1 Candidatus Cloacimonas sp. SDB | reverse complement strand
CTTAGCCATAGGATACTCCTTGTGTTTTTTTCTTCAAATCAGGCAAGTCCACCTGATTTGTCAACAATCCTATGGTCACATGGACTAAACTTTAAATAAATTCTTGATGTTTGCATTAAGAAATCATAGTATAAGATTATTGATATCATCGATTTCTATAAAAAAAGGAGTATCGAAATTTATTTACATAAATTGACTTTAAAATAGACTTATACTTCAAAAAGTTAGAGATATAAATGAGAAATATAATAATATTTATTTTATTCGGGATGTGTGTATTCTCTTTACAATTACTTCGTTCAATAACATGGATTATTGATTCTGAAGGAAGTGGTGATTTCTTAACTATACAGGAAGGAATCAATGAGGCTGATGAAGGTGATACAGTTATTGTAGAAGCAAGCACATATTATGAGAATATTGATTATATAGGGAAAAACATACTTATAGCAAGTCGTTATTTAACATTCGGGGATGAATCTTATATTTCAGAAACTATTATTGATGGATCATTTAATGGAAGTGTTGTAATATGCAATTCTGATGAAAATGAAACTGCTGTTTTATTAGGTTTTACAATTCAAAATGGTTCAGGTACATTCTATTCACAAAGTTATTATGGTGGTGGTATTTATTGTGAGAATTCTTCACCGACAATCAGTCATTGTGTAGTAAAAAATAATTGTGCTACTGCTGGCGGAGGAGTATATATAAAATACTCAAGTCCATTTTTTAAAGGAGTAACGATAACTAACAATCATGCTTATTCAGCAGGAGGTGGTATATATATTACTCATGAGTCTACGATAAATTTTGATGAAAATGTCTTGTGTAATATTTATCTCAATTATGCAGCAACAGGCTCTGAATTCTCCAAAAGCTGGAATTTAATTGAACCAATGACCGTTCTTGTTGATTCCTTTACCGTAATTGATCCAGATTATTATTTTATAAGCTCAACGGACCAATATGGGGTACAACGGGATGATATTTCTCTTGTTGTTCAAAATGCAAAAATAGATCCCGTTGGTGCTGATTTATATGTCTCTCCCAATGGCTCCAATCAAAACAGCGGATTAAGTCCTGAATATCCATTAAAGACGATAAATTATGCTTATTCACTCATCGAACCTGATAGTTTAATTCCTCATTCTATCAATCTTTGTGATGGTGTATATTCATATACCGAAAATCAACAGTTTTTTCCTTTAAATTTACGTGGTTTTGTTTCTTTAATAGGTGAATCTATGGAAAACACAATTCTTGATGCTGAAGAATTTTCATCTTTTATTTTTTGTAGGGATAATGACTATAATTTTTCTCTTAAGAATTTATCTTTTATTAATGGACACGCAATTGATGCTAATTCAGGGATTTTATTACTATTTAGTAATCCCAATTTTTTTCAAAATCGGTTTGTACAATTTGAAAATCTAACTTTTCAAAACAATACTTTTGAGTCATATTTATTAAGTTTGGCTGATTTTAATTTTTATTTAAAGAATGTCTATTTCTTTGATAATTTTGGTGGAAATCAGATTAGAGTATGGTTAACAAGTGGAAATTCAAATGGGTTAATAGAGAATATGATCATTAGAGATTGTGTACAATATGATCATCCAGATATATTTTATGCTAATCCTGTGTTTCTATATGGTGGATCTGGAGAAGTATCTTATAAAGTAACGATGAAAAATGTACTAATTTCAGATAACCAAGATCAGTGTATGGATTGGCCAATATCATCTGCAGCTATAAGAATTAGTAACAAAATTGACTTAGACTTGATTAATTGTACAATTGGGAATAATATAACACCTGGTCCTAGTGGAGCAGCAGTAGTAGGGGCAGGAAGAGGGACAACGTTAAATATCATAAATTCAATTTTATACGGAGACGTCCCGCGTGAAATATATCTAGCAAATGAATATTCAAATGAACCTTATACGGTAAATATCTGGAATTCACTAGTTGCAGGTGGGGAAGAAGAGATCTATAATCATTATGGCTGGGATATAGTTAACTGGCTTGATTATAACCTTGATGCAAATCCCTTGTGGATAGGTGATGGAGAACATCCTTTTTCCCTTGCAATAGATTCTCCCTGTATCAATGGCGGTACTCCAGATACAACTGGTTTGAATCTGCCTGAATATGATCTTGCTGGTAATCCTCGCATTGTAAATGGCATTGTCGATATGGGGGCTTATGAATATCAGGGATCTAATTCAGAGCAAAACATTTTAGATGTTAAAAAGTATAGAGTGAATAACTTCCCAAACCCATTTAATCTTGAGACAGTTTTTTCATTTTCTATAACTTATAAAAGAAATGTAGATCTTGAAATTTATAATACAAAAGGTCAAAAGATTAAAACACTTATTAAAGATGAGATAATAGAAGGAAATCGCTCTATTATTTGGGATGGGAGTAATAACAACAATATCCAAGTTTCATCTGGTATTTATCTTTATAAATTAACTCTCGATGAAGACAAAAATATAATTAAAAAATGTTTGCTGTTGAAATAGATAGTTACAGCTAACTCTGCACCAAGTTTTCGCAAGCTCAAA
>LKUH01000238.1 GCA_001412425.1 Candidatus Cloacimonas sp. SDB | reverse complement strand
TAGCTGTACTATGATAATATAATACAACTGGGGGGACATTTGTCACTATTTCAATAAAGCTTTCTGTAAAAAATTCGGCTATAATTGTCGAAAATTATTAGAATTAGACCGGGCAGTAACTGATGAAATAACCGGTTTAGTTGCTCAGGATCAGGTTAAAAAAATAAACTCAGCTCAGCTGGAAAATGGCGAACAGAGCTTGATCAAAGTAACTGCAGAAACTGGCAGTATTTTCTGGATAGAACCTTTTATTCATGAAATTAGATATAACAACCTGAAAGCGGAACTTATCACCTTTATCGATCGCACTGAAGAAAGAAAGCGCGGAATCGCCTTAAAGATCAATCAGGAAAATGCCACAGCTCTGGTGGAATCCACCCATGACAGTGTGTTTCTGGTGGAAACGCAGGGTAAGATTCTGAACCTGAACAATAATTATGCCCGAAGCCTGAATAAAACCAAGGAAGAACTGCTCGGAACTGATATCTGGCAATATCTTCCGGCTGATATAATTGAAAAAATGCACAGAAACATTAAGAAGATTTCTACCACTAAAACCATGTTAACAGTGGAAGATGAAATAGATAACAAATTTTTCAGGATCAACCTCTATCCCGTTCTAAATAAAAAAAACAAGGTCGACAGACTGGCACTCTACATTCGGGATATCACTGAAGAAAAAGAGCTGCAGCAGGAACTTCTGAAAGCGGAGAAACTGGCTACTCTGGGAAAATTCTCTGCCGGCATTGCCCACCAGATCCGCAACCCTCTGGGAAATATAAATTTTGCAGCTCAACTCTGTCTGAAATATGAAAACCTTCCTCCCCGCATTATTGAAATGCTTCAGTTAATTCTGGAAGATGTTAACAATACCAACAGTATAATTTCCAATTTACTTAATTTTGCGGAATCCAGGGACTTCCACCTGGAATACGGCAGTATCAGCGAAATTCTGGAAGAAGCCTGTAATTTTCTGACACCTGTCTGCAAAAATAATCGCATAACTCTGAACAAAAATATTCCCGAGGATCTTCCCCCTGTTAAAATAGATGCTAAATGGCTGATACACGCCTTTATCAATATTATCAACAATGCTGTACAGGCGGTTAAAGAGGGAGGCGAGATCACCATTCAAGCACTTCCGCATCAGAAACGAAAACAACTGGAGATCTCCATTACCGATAACGGCTGCGGCATCAGTAAAAAAGATATTAACGATATCTTCGAACCTTTCTTTACAACTAAGGAAGATGGGGTGGGACTGGGTATGAGCATTGCCTATAAAATTATCAGGAATCATAACGGCTCCGTGAAAATTGAATCCCGGCTGCAGGAATTTACCCGTATAAAAATTATGTTTCCTTTCTGATATCCATAAATGTTGATCTTTTTAGAAAATTTAACGAGGTGTAAATGTATTCGATCTTAGTAGTTGATGATAATGTGAATCTGCTGAAACTGCTTAAAATGACTCTGGAAAAAGAAGGTTATCTGGTTACACTAGCCGATAACGGACTGAAAGCGCTGGAAATTGCCGCTTCTACCAGTTTCGACCTGGTTATTCTGGATATGAGACTGCCCGGCTTGAACGGCATGGAAGTGCTGGAAAAACTGAAACAGATGGATAAAGATCTGGTGGTTATAATGATAACCGCCTTCGCTAATATTCAGACCTCGGTGGAAGCCATGAAACTGGGCGCTTTCAATTATCTTATCAAACCCGTTAACGTGGATGAAATGATCCTGAATGTTACAAAAGGACTGGAAAACAAAGAACTTAAAGCCGAGATCAGAGACCTGAAACACAAATTAACGCGCGTCCGCTCCGGACTTGTCGTTCCGGCTGCCGAAAGCCCCCTGATGAAACAGGTGCTGAAAAAAGTAGGACTGATCGCGGAAACCGATTATAGCGTCATCATTCAGGGTAAAAGCGGAACCGGTAAAGAAGTCATTGCCAAGCTTATTCATAGCGTCAGCCACAGAAAATATCATCCTTTTGTTACGGTGGACTGCGGAGCGATTCCCGAACAATTATTTGAAAGCGAAATATTCGGGCACCGCAAAGGTGCCTTCACGGGAGCGAATAGAAATCAGAAAGGAAAATTTGAAGCTGCCAACAGCGGTACCCTTTTCCTGGATGAGATCACAAATCTGTCTCTGAACCACCAGGCTAAACTGCTGCGGGCAATCCAGGAAAAAAGAGTTCAGCGCATTGGAGATGAACGATCTTTTAAACTTAATATCCGCCTGCTGGTGGCTTCCAACCGGGATATTCTGGAAGAAGTTCACAACGGAAATTTCAGAGAAGATCTTTATCACCGCTTGAATGAATTCCTGATAACCCTGCCTCTTTTAAAAGACAGAAAAGAAGATATCTCAGCGCTGGTAGAAGTTTTTCTGCAGGAAGCCGATCTGGAACTGGGAAAAAAAATTACCGGTTTAAGTTATGATGCCCTGCAATTGCTGCTGCACTATCACTTCCCGGGTAATGTGCGGGAATTGCGACAGATCATCCGCAAAGCGGCTCTGGTGAGCGAAGGCAGAAATATTGAAGCTTCAGCAATAAATCTGCCCGAAACTGAACCGCAAAATCTCAACCACTACCTGGATAATGAAGATTATCTGCAGAAAATCATTTCCGCCGACCTCTCTCTCAAACAAATCTCCGGTGAGATCTCCGCCAGTGTGGAAAAAAATATCATTAACCAGGTACTGGAAAAAGTCAATTATAACAAGACTAAGGCTGCCAGAATTTTAGGCATAGACCGAACTACCCTCTACCAGAAAATGAAATAAAGATTGACATCCTGGCGGAAAATGTTAGGAAGATTATATCCGCAAACAAGGAGTAAAAATGAAAAATATTCTTTTTATTTTTATAATTACTTCAATCTGTTTTCTTAATCTCACCGCTCAAACAGCTACTCAACCGACTGGAGATGGCAGCAGTACCAGCCCCTATCAAATAGCTTCCTGGCAGAACCTTTACTGGGTCAGCCAGAATTCTACCTCCTGGGGTTCCTACTTTGAACAGACCGCTGATATTGTTCTGCCAACCACGGGAGATGCCGACGATATCCATGCCTGGGATTCCAATCAAGGCTGGACACCTATCGGAGCAACAGATAAATTTCACGGCTTCTATAACGGACACGGACATACAGTCAGCAATCTCTATATCAACCGCCCCAATACTGCAAATGTAGGGCTCTTCGGGCATGTGGGACATATGACCTCGACTACGGAAGCCACCATCATCGAACAACTGGGTGTGATAGATGTGCAGGTTATCGGCGCTCGCGGCTCCGGAACCCTGGTAGGTAGAGTAACCGGTAACGGTAATACCCTGATCGACAAATGTTTTGCCAGCAACGGCAGCGTCGTCGGAGACGGTGCCACCGGCGGACTGGTAGGTTCCAATAACAGTTATCTGACTTCACCCGCTAACAATCAGAAACCGATAATTTCCAAATGTTATGCCGATATTGCTGTTTCCTGGTCCAGAAAAAATCCCAGCGGAGCAGATAAGTTCGGCGGACTGGCAGGATGCAACCAGAAAGGCATCACCAGCAACAGTTATGCCATCGGCTCTGTTACCGTGGATAACGATCCCCAGGTCGCCTCTATCATCCCGCAAAGGATCGGGGGACTGGCCGGCTGTACCATTTATAAAGGATTGATCGAAAATTCCTATTCCGCTGCTGTAGTGACTACTTACGGTACAGTAGAACTTACCGGCGGACTGGTAGGTTATGTGATTGTTGGAGGTGCTGGTGGAAGCGATGATGGTTTTGTTAATTCCTCCTTCTGGGATACCGAGGTTTCCACACAGTCTACTTCCGGAGGCGGTACGGGCAAAACAACAGCCGAAATGACCACAGAAACAACATTCACCGCTGCCGGCTGGGATTTTACCATTATCTGGAGCATGGATCCAGGCATCAATAACGGTTACCCTTACCAGAGCTGGCAGACTTTTCTCGATGATGAGATCCTGCCCGTTAACTGGGTGAAATGCCTTACTACTATTAATGCTGACAACTCTGTCGATCTGCAGTGGACAAATCCTGCCAACGCTGTAAAAAACCAGATCTGGTATTGCAGTTATGACAGCCTGCCCGGCGCAACAGGTTACCCGGAATACGGATCGGCTAGCGACTATACCGTGCCCGACGCACCTCTTCCCACCGGAGTAAGCCCTAATCAGGACGGCTGGATCAGAGCCGCTACGATAGATGTAGCTACTTCCTACACTCATACCGGAATGGAAAGGGGTTATTACTATTACGTTATCTTTGCGGAAACTGCTACCGGATCCTTCAGTCCTCCACCTGAACCGGCTGCAGGGCTGCCCTTTTACCGCGAATCCATTTCCTACTGGCCGGGAGACGTAACAGGAGTGCCCAATGGCACCGACCCGGTTGTCGATTTCAGCGATATCGTTCTGCTCTCCACTGCCTGGGGAACAAGGGAAGGAGATGCAGGCTGGAATAATATTATTGATGTAGGACCTACCCAGGACAACATGCGCCGGGGACGCCCCCTGCCCGATAATGTGATCAACCTTGAGGATCTGATGATCTTCTCCACTAATTATGAAAGTACCGATTACGAATTCTATCCTACAAATAAACAATATGATCCGGAACCTGTTGAGATCGAACTTCTGGTTGAACAGGCGGATGATCTGATGATCGCCTCTCTGCTGCTTTCAACTCAAAATGAACAGGTAAAAGGACTGGAAATAAACCTTAATTCTGGTTCCGGACTGGTGCTGGAAGAGGTTACTGCCGGTGAGATCTGGCAGGAATCAGGTTTCTTCCGGTCCGGCAGCACTGCTAACAGCCTGAATATTACCGGCGCACTATTGGGAACTGATAACTGTTTACCGGCAGCAGGAAACATTGCCGTTCTAAGTTTTGGAATAACCGGCTCCGAGAGCTCTCTGGAACTGGGAGATATTACAGCCCGGGATATCTGGAACCAGGAGCTGGAAATAAACAGCAATATGAATGTGACTGAACCGGGAACGGAAATTGAGCCGCCCCCACAGGATGTGCTGCAGGGAAATTATCCCAACCCCTTTAATCCCAGTACCACCATCACCTTCGGGCTGCAGCAGGAATCTCCGGTGGAACTGGTTATCTTCAATACAAAGGGACAGCAGGTTAAAACCTTCAGCCGCACCATCATGCCCGCCGGATATCATCATATCACCTGGCAGGGAGAAGATAATGCAGGCAGGCAACTTCCCTCCGGTATCTATCTTTACCGGCTGCAGACTTCCCACACCACCCTGCTCCGTAAAGCTCTCCTGCTGAAATAGTTGAAAAATGAAGCTGTTCCTTAATGCCTGCCAAAATGGATCAGCAACACCCACCAGAGAAATACTGTAGGATTTTTCCAACAACTGTTGGTGTTTTACAACGGGATTTTGTCTCCTTCAAGCTGGTAAATGTTTTTTAAAAGGTAATATGCCCATCAGCAAAGGATTAGTAAAATGTATCGAATCAGTTGCTTCTGGAACCGGACTTGCTATTATTATAAAACTATGAGGAATAATCATAATGTTCTTATTTTAGAAAATAACTATATCACCAGGAAACTGCTGAATAATTATTTTCATAAATTTTCCGACCTGAAATTGTTCTACGTGGCAACTGCTTTAAAAGCCTTTGATGTTCTAAATGAACTGGGTGATAAAATTGATGTTTTCTTTGTGGATCTGGATGCTGCCGGCGACAGCTGTTCCGATTTCCTGAAATCCGCTTTCTACCATAAAAAAGCTGTATTCATCGTTATTGGTGATCTGAACAGCGCTGAGTTGAAATCTATGATCAAAAGAAGGAACCGCCTGATCAATCTGAGCAAACCCTTTCCCCTGGAACAGCTTGATCTGGCTCTGTCCGCACTTCCAACCGCTAAAGGTTAAATTAAAATCAAATGAGAATTAAACCAAGGAGGTCTCTATGAAAAGCTGTAATGGACCCTGAAGTAAATAATAATAAATCGGAGCAGGGCTGCTTCCCAAAAGGAAACAGCCCCGGGGGTTCAGGCTGAAGTTCAAACGGAACAACCTGAACAAGTTGAGTTTTAAAAACTCTTATTTTGTGTAAAGAATGTTTTTTT
>LKUH01000237.1 GCA_001412425.1 Candidatus Cloacimonas sp. SDB | reverse complement strand
CTTCCACCAGGTTCAAGTGATTTTTTATTTACTCCGATAATATTCTTCCAGAATTTCGATGACATCTGGAAAATCAATACCCAGTTCTTTCACTTTTTCTATAGTGGGAATGCCATTGTTGTCCCAGCCCCTGCGCTCATAAACTGCGTCGCACAGTTTCTGATAGGCATCTTCCCGGAATTCCCGTGTTTTCTTAAGTCTTGCTTCAACAGTTTTTCCGGCAGGGTTCCAGTTCCATTTATCCTGTAATTGACCATCATATCTTTCTTCTCTGGAAAGGTATTCTTCAACAGTAACAGGACCAACCGAACGGTAGGGTATCTGATCAAATTCGCGAGTGCCAAAGCCCAGACGATAGTTGAATATTCTCTGAAAGTTATAAACTCGTTCCGACTGCAGGATGAGTTCCTGCTTATCAATATTTCTGCCAGTAACAGCATTAAAAATATCAACATAGTTCTGTACATGTTTGGGAACTTTTGCCGGTTCGTCTGTTTCGGCATTATCAGCAGGTTCAACATCGTTCCAGGGAAGCTTACACAGACCCTGAATACCGAACCAGGTTCGGAACATGGGGAAGTAATGCAAGGCTTCAGCTTTATCTTCAAAAGTAGGAATCTGATTGTTTACCATATCCATAAATATCAACCAGGCTTCATCATGCTGAGGTCCCTTTAAAGCCAGGCCATAACCGCCCTGCATAGCCAGGGATTCTTTTGTGACATATTCGGAATATTCCATGCCTTTGCATTCCATTCCGATATCCTGCAGAAATTGTGGGTCTGCGTCATATTCTTTAACGAAAAATTCTTTCATTCTGTGGATGCCAAGACCTATAATCCGTCCAAATCCTTCGCCTTTTGCCATCTGATGCAGCATTTCCATGGCTTCTTCACCGGAGCCGAAATTTAATTCGTAACCTCCGGTTCTTTCTTTGTTTAGAATTCCATTCTCATAACATTCCATTACAAATGCCATACTGGTTCCCCAGGAAATGGTATCAATCCCGTAAGTGTCGCAGTAGAAATTTGCTTCCACCACAAAATGAGGATCAAATATTCCCATATTAGCACCAAAAGCGGCGGCAGTTTCATATTCAGGTCCGTCTATAGATACAACATCGCCTTTATAAGGTCCGGTTTTTAAAGTATAACCATCTACACATTTAGCACATTGCATTGTGCAGCCATACCAGCAACCGTCCGGTATTCCCTGGGTGAACATTTTCCGCCAGACAGGTGAGGATATTTTCCCCGTTTTCTCATGTTTGCCGAATTTGAAGTTATGGGTGGGAAGCAGATCATAATCATCCATGATCTCAACCAGGTGGGCTGTGCCAACGTGACGCATATCACATTGGGAATCATCATTTTCGAATAATTCTCGATGGTATTCAACACTGATTTTTTTTATTTTTTCCAGATCTGCAACATTATTATTGTTGGCATCTAATTGAGAAAATCTGCAGACGATAGCTTTAACTTTTTTCTTACGGAGTAAAGTTCCCAGTCCACCTCTACCTGCCTGTTTCAGGCGAGCTACTTTTCTTCTTCTGTCATAGAAAGAAAAATTAAGACAGCCGTAGAAGGAGTTGCCGGATGCAGTACCGGCAGAAACGGATGTTATTGATTTTTTATCAGCTTCATTAACAGCAAAAATATCACACATCTGGTCTGCTACAAGATGAGAATCCACAGCATCTTCCGGTGCTTCCAGGATTTGGACTACACCTTTATCGCCATCTATAAATACAATTACATCTTTATCAGCAATACCTTGAATTTCAATTGCATCCCAGCCGGAAAATTTCAGGTAGGGACCAAAATAACCTCCGACATTACTGTCAACCGGTGCGCCGGTCAATGGCGATATACCACAGACGATAGATTTTCCGGTTCCGGGGTATTGAGTTATTCCGCCCATAACCCCAGCTGCGATAACAATTTCATTTTCAGGTGAATCCCATTTCGTATTTTCGTTAACAGCATCCCAGAGAAGTTTAAGATTAAAACCTCTACCACCCGTAAATGTAGCTTTCATTTGTTCTGAAACAGCTTTGGATTTAATTATTTTTTCACCAACATTTATATATAAAGTCTTGTTAGCATAACCTTTATCGAGTGGTTCGATATCATAGTTAAATTCTGCCAGAAGTTTGTGGGCTTTTTTGATCTTTTCAACATTATAAGGATTTTGATATTTATTCATTAGAAGTGCCTCCTGTAAAAGATTTTTTCGAGGGGATCGGGTCTGTCTTCCAGAGAAAGAGCCCCTGTTGGACAGGTTTTAACGCACGCACCACAGGAAATACACTTGAAAGGAGTAACAATTCCTGTTGTCTGGAACATAGATTGGGTTGGGCAGAAACCCACACAGGAAAGACAGCCTACACAAGTTTTTTCATTGAGTATTACTATTCCCTTGGCATTCCTTGATAAAGCTTCCACCGGACATACATTTATGCATTCTCCGCATTGATTACAGATATTTGCAGAAAATCCGGATTCTGTCTTTAAAATCTTTATCCGCGATTTTTCTCTGTTTTCATCCTTGAACCAGGTTTGCGAACATACTTTTTCACAGGTTCCGCAACCGATACACTTCTTTTCATCCCACACTAATACCTTCATAGTACCCCCGTGTTAAAATCATATCTTTTTTACAGAAGATAGATCTGTTTTTTTTCTCTAAATTTAAAACTACTTAGCTGGTGTCAAGGATATTTTCCCGAGCTCAACCTGATAAATTAACCATTAAAATATAGATTTATTAAAGCAATTTTGGGGTATTTTTTAAAAATTTCATGAAC
>LKUH01000236.1 GCA_001412425.1 Candidatus Cloacimonas sp. SDB | reverse complement strand
GTATGTTTAAGCTTAGATTTTTTATCGTGCTGGTAATTCTGTCAGCAATTGTAGTGTTGAATGCGCATCCGGCATCTAATGTATCGCTCACCTTCGATAAAGAGCAGAATCTTTTATCCGTAGAATTTGAACATAAGGTAAGAAATGCTGAAGATCACTATATCTCTGAAGTTACTGTTTATCTGAATGACACCGAGATAATTACTCAGAAGATAAGTAAACAGCAGTCAGCTGAGGGAGGAAAACTGCTTTATGTGATAGTTGATACAAAAGTGGGTGATAAACTCAGTGTCAGAATTGATTGTAATAAAACTGGTAAAAAAACAGGTGAAATTGTAATAGAATGATATTGAAAAATTAAAGTATAAATGAAAAAACAACATAATGTAATAATCGAGTGTATACAAGGAGATATAACCTCCCAGGCAGATATTACCGCTATTGTCAATGCAGCCAATGCACAGCTGGAAATGGGGGGAGGAGTAGCAGGGGCAATACATAATGCTGCCGGTCCGGGCCTGGTAGAAGAATGCCGTCCTCTGGCACCCATCAGACCGGGAGAAACAGTAATAACCGGAGGGCACAGACTTCCAAACCGATATGTCATTCACTGTCTGGGTCCAGTCTATGGAATTGATAAGCCTGAAGACCAGTTATTAACAGATTGCTATCGAAATGCTTTGCGTTTAGCTGAACAATACAAAATCGATTCGATTGCTTTTCCCGCCATATCTACGGGTGCATTCGGCTATCCCTTTGAAGCTGCTGCGAAGCTGGTATTCAAAACCTTGAAAGAGGTTATTCCTGCTTTACAATATGTGAATAAGATAAGATTCATCCTGCACAATTATAGTGATCTGGAAATATACAATACCCAATATTTTAAATTTATATCAAACAAAAATGATCCGGAAAAGAAGTAAATTTCATTCCTACCTCAGGACGGATCAATTTTCAGGGAGAATTAATTTAGCATGAAACACCAGTCGAGTATTTCGGCAGAAGCCTGGCACTCTTTTGAGAAAGAAGCCGTTTTAGCAGAACTTAATACTGAGGAAGCAGGATTAAATGCGGCAGAAGCAAGAAAAAGACTGAATTTTTATGGTGATAATAAATTACCGAAAGGTAAGAAGACAACTATCTGGCAAATTATCTCGCGCCAGCTGCTGAGTCCGCTGATTTTTATCCTGATTGCTGCAGCAGTTGCTTCCGTAGCTATAGGTGAAGAGAAGGACGCGATTTTTATTTTTCTGGTAATTCTCATCAACAGTGCTCTTGGTTCTTATCAGGAATACAATGCTGAAAAAAGTGCCTCAAGCCTTCAAAAAATATTGAAATTTAAAGCAAAAGTAAAACGCGATGGCAAAATAGAGGAAATTGATTCAGCAGGTCTTGTTCCGGGCGACATTATTTTTCTGGAATCTGGTCAAAAAGTGCCAGCAGATACTCGACTGATAGAATCTTCAAATCTTGAGATTGATGAAAGTTACCTGACGGGCGAATCTATACCGGCAAAAAAGAAGACGCTTGTCCTTCGTGAAGCTATTGGTATTGCTGATAGAATAAATATGGCTTTTGCCGGAGCTACAGTAATTTCCGGAAGGGGAATGGGAGTTGTTACCAGCACTGGAAGTTTTACCCAGGTTGGACAGATCGCACAGGATGTCACTACCGGAACTTCTGCTAAACCCCCTCTGTTGCTTCGTATGGAAAAGTTTATTAAACAGATAACAATTTTGATAATTATATTAAGCTTGATACTGGCAATCATACTGCGAGTTCAGGGTATGGATTTTCAGGCAATATTTTTCTTTGTGATCGCTTTAGCAGTTTCAGCCATACCAGAAGGATTACCGGTGGCTTTAACCGTTGCTTTGTCAATTGCTACTCGACGGATGGCTAAACGTAATGTAATTGTCAGTAAACTTACTTCAGTTGAAAGCCTGGGCAGCTGCACAGTTATTGCCAGTGATAAAACCGGAACACTCACAGTTAACCAGCAGACAGCGAAGAAAATAGTGTTTGCTGACGGAAAAGCATTCTCAGTTACCGGAGAGGGTTATAATGGAGAGGGCAAAATAGTTAGAGATGATGGTTCTAATGAGACGGTAGATCTGGAGCAGCAACCGAATCTGGCAACACTTATCAGGGGGGCATTATTAGCCAATGAAGCTGACCTGGTGAAAGAAAATGATGTTTGGAAGTATCATGGTGATGCCATTGACGTGGCTTTACTGGGAATGGGGTATAAAGCGGGGATAGATCCGGTTCATTATAGAGAAAATTATTCTCTTTTAGACAAAATATCTTACGAATCGGAGCGAAAGTTTTCTGCCGCTTTCTGGGAAAAGAACAACACTATGCGAATATGTGCCAAAGGGGCTTTGGAAACTATCTTAGGTTTCTGTAATTCAATGAGTTACGAAGGTTCTGCGCAGGAAATTGATCAAGCAGCAGTATTAAAACAGGCGGAAGAACTGGCTGCAAAAGGCTATAGAATTCTTACCTTCGCCAGCGGTGAGTTTAAGGACTTTAAGAAAAAAGAAATTTATGCTAATGAGGATATTCCTGCCCTGGTATTTCACGGTTTGGTCTGCTTTATCGATCCTTTGAGATCGGAAGCAAAAGCAGCGGTGAAAGAATGCAGGAATGCCGGGATCAAAGTTATTATGATAACCGGTGATCACCCGGTTACAGCTAATACAATAGCTCAGGAACTGGGAATAATAGACTCCGATCAAAAAGTGGTGAGCGGTAACATGCTTAGTGAAGCAGGTTCTTCCGACAGCCCGGCTTACAGAAAATTAGTTGATTCAACATCTGTATTTGCCCGAGTTTCGCCCCTACAGAAACCGGAGATAGTTCAGGTATTGATCAATGAGGGGGAATTTGTTGCTGTCACCGGTGACGGAGTTAATGATGCACCAGCTTTAAAACGTGCTAACCTGGGAGTAGCTATGGGTTCCGGCACAGATGTTGCAAAAGAAGTAGCTGCAATGATAGTGATTGATGACAATTTTGCTTCTATTGTTGCGGGAGTGGAAGAAGGCAGATTTGCCTATGATAATGTCCGCAAAGTTATTTTTCTATTGATCTCAACCGGTGCAGCAGAAGTCATATTGTTTATTTTGTCAATCTTTGCAGGATTGCCGTTACCATTGCTTGCCGTACAATTGTTATGGCTTAATCTGGTTACAAATGGCATACAGGATGTAGCATTGGCTTTTGAGGGCGGAGAACCCGGAGCCATGCTGAAAAAACCCAGAAAAACTTCTGAGACTATTTTTAATCCTCTTATGGTCAAACAGACTCTTACAGCAAGTATTACCATGGGAGTGATTGTGTTCGGATTATGGTTCTGGCTTAATAATTACACAAATATGGCAGAGAGTTACGCACGTGACCTGATTTTATTGCTCATGGTATTTATGCAGAACTTTCATGCCTTAAATTGCCGTTCGGAAACTGTTTCAATTTTTAAGATTCCCTTGAAAAGAAATTTGATCTTGGTCTTTGGAATAATTGCAGCTCAGGGTATTCATATCATCAGCATGCAGATTCCTTTTATGCAGAATGTTCTACGTATTGAACCAATAACCTTTACAGAATGGCTTTACATATTAGCTCTTGCTGTTCCAATGATCTTAAGTATGGAAATTTTTAAACTGGTTTCTAAGAATTCGCAAAAATAAATAATAAAACAAAGAAATTATGAAATGATAGTTATAACTTTCTGAATATTTTGAATTTGGCTCCCCAAGTATTAAGGTTAAAAAGGAAAAAAAATGTCACATTTTATCGAAAGAATAAAAAATTACAAATGGATTT
>LKUH01000235.1 GCA_001412425.1 Candidatus Cloacimonas sp. SDB | reverse complement strand
TTTTTTTAATATTAGATTTCGAAAGTAAATCTGCACCTTTAGAACAATATGAATTATTTCGTATCTTTACAAAACCTTCTGGATTTTGATTTTTTTGAATTTTATTCGAGAAATAATGTGGAGAATATGTAATAAACATCTCTTCGTTTTCATACGTAAACTCAGATTCATATTCCGTTAATAGTTCTTCATGCATTTTCTCTCCGGGTCTCTTTCCAATGATTTCAATTTCTATATCATTTGTATCAAAGCCGAACAAGGGCGCATATTTTTGAATCATCACTTCTGCCAGATCAATAATCCTTACTGCTGGCATTTTAAGAATGAAGATCTCTCCACCGGAGGAGATCTTTGCTGCTTTTAGAATCAAATCGACGGCATTCGGAATACTCATAATGAACCGGGTCATCTCAGGATGGGTTACTGTGATGGGGCCTCCATTCGCAATTTGCTGCTGAAACAAAGGAATAACTGAACCACGTGAATTGAGCACATTTCCAAATCGAACGCAACAAAAAATAGTATCGCGAAAGCCTCGATAATGACTGGTAGAAATTGTCAATCTTTCAGCAAGTAATTTTGTTGCCCCCATTACATTTGTTGGATTTACCGCTTTATCAGTGCTAATAAATATCACTTTTTTCACTCTATTATCCAACGCTGCGGAAAGAACATTTTGTGTTCCGATTATATTCGTCATAACGGCTTCAAATGGATTATATTCACATAGAGGCACATGCTTTAATGCAGCTGCATGAAACACAACGTCAACATTTTCAAATGCACGATTTAAACGATCTTTATCTCTTATATCGCCAATAAAAAGCCTAATTCTGTCGTTTTTAATTTCCTGGGATAAATCGAATAACCCAGTTTCATTAGTATCAAGCACTCTGACTGTTGTCTCTTCATCATCAAGCATTTTCTTTACCAATTCTTTGCCTATAGATCCCACGCCTCCTGTGACAAGTATTGTTCTCCCCAAAGAAATATCATTTAAATCAATCATGTTGGTTCTCCATCAAAATTATTGATTTGCTCAATCACATAATCCAGTTCATTCTCTGTTAATCCGGGATAAATTGGAAGAGATAATATTTCCTTAGCCATTCTTTCAGTAACTGGTAGATAGTCATTGTAATGTAATACATTTCGATAAAAATGCGTGAAATGAACGGGATTGAAATATACTTTTGACATTATCCCCTTTTCCGCAAGATATCTCATTAATTCATCTCTTTTTTGGACTCTAATAGAGTATAGTTGATATACATGTGCGTATCCATGCGGTATCGATGGAGTTACCAAATTTAAATTCTCATTTTTTAATTTTTTTGAGTAGTAATCAGCGCAGGCAATTCTCTTTTGAAGAATTTGTTCAATCTTCCGCATTTGAGATATTCCCAAGGCAGCTAAAATTGTAGACATTCGATAGTTATAACCCAAGGATACATAATCTGGATTTTTCGTTGAATTAAAATACGCAGAATTATCATTCCGTCCATGTGAACGGATTAATTTCATTTTCTCAAACAATTCTTTGGAATCCGTGACAATGGCCCCGCCTTCCCCGGTTGTAATTATCTTATTCTGGCAGAAGCTGAACATTGCTGAATCTCCAATTGTTCCAACTTTCTGACCTCTAACTTCAGCCCCGAATGCTTCAGCAGCATCTTCGATTAGAAGTAATCCATTTTCATCAGCAATTTTTCTTAATTCCTTCACATTGCAGGGGCATCCGCCATAATGAACCGGAATAATTGCTTTTGTCTTCGGTGTGATTTTATTTGCAACATCTTGAGGGTCCAGACCTAATGTTTTTTCCTCTATGTCTGCAAAGACAGGTCTCGCTCCAACAAACACCGACGCGTTCGCTGTTGAAATAAACGTAAAGGAAGGAACAATGACCTCGTCACCCTTCGAGATATCATGAGCAAGGAGGGCAGCATGGAGCGCTGATGTTCCATTATTGAATACAAGGCAATATTTCGTTCCAATATACTCTGAAAGTCGAATTTCAAATTCCTTGATATCTGCACCCTCAGCCCAGGACATGCCAGAGGATATGACATTATTTACACTTTCAATATCATTGTTGTCCCAAAGGATTTTGAATAAGGGAATTTTCCATGTCATTCACAATCGCTCTCCAATTGTTTCAATTCTTCTAGTGTTAGATTTCGAATTATTTTTACAGGAATCCCATATGCCAACACATTTTCGGGAATATTTTTGTTAACAAAGCTGAATGCACCGATTATTGAATTCTTTCCTATTGAAACAAAAGGCATTATAATCGAATGTGACCCAATTCGGCAGTTTTTTTCAAATTTTACTGGACCTTTTTTATTATCGATTGTTGAATGCGAATAAATCGATGTGTGTGATCCGATTTGAACAAAATCCTCTATTACAACACCATATTTTGCATTAATGTATGAAAATGCACCGATATCTGTCATATAACCCAATACCAAATTTTCAGGATATTGTACCAACCAGTTGTATTCATTTAATTTTCCATGTTGAAATCGCGGTGGTGTCCAATTATTGAATCTCATTTTACACCTAGAAAAATATTCCATGAAATCCATAATGAAATTACCTAAAAACATTATTGAATGTTTAAATTAATAATTTATTAGTTCAAATAAATCCATTCCAACATACAATCTTCTTCTAAATCAAGTGCCAGCTTCCTTCCAATAACATATTTCATTTCATCAGGCCTAATACCGCAACCTGGTCTCTTAAATTCAATGTCGTCTTGAGTAATTATTTCTCCTTTTTTCATATTCCTTTTTAGTACAGCGCTTCTTCTGAACTTTTTTCTTTTATTCATTTCATCTTCGAGCACAATGCGGGTTGAGCTTCCAAGAGAATGAAAAACATCTTTTCCATCTTGAACTATCGTTTTCATTTCCATCGGATCAGCCGAGATTGCGTGATCCCAACCTTCAAGATTTTTATCAAGGGTAAAATGCTTTTCAATAACACAGGCTCCAAGAGCTATTGCCGCAATCGGCACTGCCGTTCCTATAGTATGATCACTGAACCCGACAGGCACATTAAATACCATTTCAAGCGTGGCAATATTTCTGAGGTTGATTGTGTGATAATCCGGGGGATAAATCGATACGCAATGTAAAAGTATGATCGGGCCCGAACCGTATGATTTTAGTGTATTGATTGCAGCTTCAATCTCTCCGATTGAAGCCATTCCTGTCGAGAGAATTACCGGCCGGCCTTTGCTGGCGATATATTCGAGCAAGGGGAGATTATTGACATCCATTGAAGCAATTTTAAAGAATGGAACTTTTAAGGAATCGAGTAAATCAACCTCTTCATTTGAAAAACAACTGGAAATAAAAGTGATGTCATTTTTCTTGCAGTAATCTGCAATTTCAAAATGCTGGTCTGTTGTGAGTTGGTATTTTTCGACCATCTCCTCTAATGTCCCAAAATGACGTTTTTTATCAGAATATTGGGTATTTCGTGCATATTCAGCTTTTGAAATAAGTGATGTTTTTGTCCAGGACTGAAATTTGACCGCATCGGCACCACACACTTTGGCTGAGTCAACTATTTTTTTGCATAAATCCATGTCTCCATTATGATTTGACCCGATCTCGGCAATGAAATAGGGCATTTCACCTTTCCCGATAATTTTTCCATCGAATTCTATTTTTTCCATAGTTGTTCCAACTCCTTATGGGCAACGCATGACCACCAGATGTGTTCTGAAGGCATTTCATTCAATTTTTGGATGTATTCAGAAAATATTTCTTCTGATTGCCGAATGCAATCGTAAAACAACTTGACATTTTCTCGTTCACGAATGATGTTTCTTTTTATTATTGATCCTATTTCGGGTATGTTGGTTAGTAATAATTCGTAATGTTGAATTACTAATTCTGTTGCCTTGATAATCTGTTCTTTTGTGAACGGGGGAACAACTCGTGCTGTATTCAAGGAATGCTGGCGATATTTCATATTAATTTCTTTATCAAAATACAAATCTGCATCATTGATCATTGCCCTGGTCGCAATAAACCAGTCAAGTAAAATCACATCTTTCGGAAAGGGCAAACATTTTTTTAAAATATCAGAACAATATGCTGTGTTTGAAAGGCCAAAAATGTTGTTAGTCAGCAGGAGTTCTTGAAACGAAACGGATACTGGAGCACTGAATATTATGGGAGTGTTCATTCCAGATTCATCAATAATCTGCATTGCACATCCATATACATCATGATGGGCCAAGGCTTTCTGTGCAGAAAGAACCCGTGTGGGATTAAGTATGTCATCACTATCAACAAATATAATGTAAGAATACTCATCAATCATCTGTCGTACTGTTCTTTCCCTGAATTGGGCAGGAGATTCATCATCTCTCCGGATTATCCATGTTGCATTTAGATGAGAACCCATCGCGTCCTGTGCAAAATCGGGTGAAATACGATCACATCCCACCCAAATATCAAAATTCTCTGTATTTTGGGATACAACGGACAAATACCAATCTCTTAAATATATGGTACCCTCAGGATAAACCGTTGTAAAGAGGGCAGTATTATTTTTTGACATACATCATGCTCTTTGATATTTCATGAATAGTTCTGCTATCTCCCAATCCTCTTCCGTATCAATGTCAATACCGTTAATGACTGAAATTTCCCATCCGGATTTGTTGTTTGTATGAAATGTTTTTTCTTTTTTAAGGGATTCCACTTTAGCCCACCAGATTGCTCCTGTAGGACAATATAACTTCGGCAAATCCTGGCTGCGTTTATTCAACTGTTCCGTGAATAGAGGTGACAATTTGTGATGTTCATCGCACTCCATTGCCCACCAGGGATTAAACCAGCCGTACTTCATTATTGATATTTGCGAAGCAGAATCTGTTTCGATAAATTGTCGATAACTGTCAATTATATCTGAATGATCCCGTAACGGACAATTGGCCATTAATTGTGCTACATATGTATATTTTTCAGATTCACTTTCCAATTTTTCAATGACATCAAGAGTAGCAAGCGAGACGGGACAGAAATCATCTGAAAGATTTTTATCTCTTAAATAAGGCACTTCAGCCCCGTATTTCTTAGAAATCTCTGCAATTTCCTCGCTGTCAGTGCTAACAATAATCATTGAAAATAATTTAGATTTTATTGCAGCTTCAATAGTATATGCAATCAACGGTTTACCAAGAAAAAATCGAATATTTTTCCGTGGTATTCTCTTGGATTGTCCCCTTGCAGGAATTATCGCAATATTTTCAGATATATCAATAATCTTGTCAATCATTTACGAAAACATCTCTTCTGCATTAGTGATTATCATTCTCTTCTATTCTAAAATTAACTCTCTGGAGGCCATCGATTTTCCGATATTATTGGGAGACCGTTGATTATTGAATCGACAAAAAAATCCAAATAGGGATTCTTATTTGGTTGAATTTCATTTATTGAGCGAATTTTAATTCGTGGTGTTTTACCCCAGGAATAATCCATAAGATCTATTTTCGAATAATAATGAAAATGATAAAATAAAATAAATTTATAGACTAAATCAAGTTGTTTTCTCAAATCATAGCTAACCTTGTTTGTTAATATATTATGGATTGTCTGAAAATACTCATCTGATGTATTTGGATCGAAGGTAAATCCAAATCCCCTATAGGGCGATTTACCTGTAGTAATAACTGGCAATTCAAATGCTGCCATTTCAAAACCTACCGAAGACGTATGAACAATCCCGAGATTCGAAATAGGAAGTAATTGATAAACTGAAATATTAACATTTGGAGATAGTAAGAACACGTTCTTGGGAATAGAAATATCTCTATCCTCCAATGCTGGAATAACCCTTTCCTGGGTCTCAGGTATAAGTGGATTTAATTCTGCAGGATGCGATTTTACAATTAATTGATAATCCTGATTATCAGCAAACCATTGAATTGTGTGAGCAATCCAATCGATCATATCATTAAAGATGATTTGTTTATTCAATGCTGCTAAATCCCAGATAACGTTAGAAGCTAGTAATGCCAAAGGTTTATCAGGATTTAGCGTGTTGAGATCAAATTCAGACTTACAGCAATTAGATATAGATGCAGTATCCAAAATCATCTCTTTACCTGTATTACGACCATCCAACCAATTTTTTACTTTATTTATTTGTTGATTATTTAATGGAATTTTTGAAAAATTATCCCATGCTGGAGAAAAATCAAGATTCATTGCCGAATCGTTAAAAGCATAACACCATGCATTCTGTCTACCACCTATCCAATGGCTGTAAAAAGGAATATTCATTCTTTCGGATAAATGTTGCAAAATTGCCCACATACCATAATAACTGTCGTTCGTTACAACTCTATCTGGCTTCATTTTGATTAAAATTCTTTCATAAGCTACATTTAAGAGAAGTAAATTTCTTAAATGATTTTTTCCTAGCTCATTATAATTTGCTATTAAATGAAAATCGCCAACAACATAATTATTTACTAATATATCCTTTGCCCATGTTCCAAAATCCAACCCATTCTCTGTAAAAGTTACCCATTGCTCATCCTCTAAATCATTGATTTTTTCGTTTATTTTATCAAAATCCCTCG
>LKUH01000234.1 GCA_001412425.1 Candidatus Cloacimonas sp. SDB | reverse complement strand
CCCTTCTGCCCCAAAAAGTCGAAAAAAAAACCTGAAACTGGTTTATTGCGGCAAACTTTCCAACGCAAAGGGAGTACCGCATTTAATTATGGTATTCAACCGGCTTTTAAAAGTGCATGATAATTTGCAACTCCTTCTGATTGGTTCTGGTTCTGGAGCTGAAGAAAAGTACATTCGTCAACTGGCTGCGCAAAATGATGATAAGATAACTTTTACCGGGGAAGTTCCTCAACAGGAAGTCGGAAAAATTTTCCGACAGTGTGACATTTTTATTTTACCTTCTTTTTATGAAGGTTTCGGGCTGGTTGTTTTGGAAGCTTTAGCTTCCGGGCTTCAGGTAGTTTCAACAGCTATTCCAGGTTTAAAACACTGGTTGGGAGAAAAAATTAACAACTCTGGAAAGATCGAATATGTTGAACTTCCCAGATTACATAACACGGATCAACCCTGGCCGGAAGATGTTCCGGTTTTTGAAGCTAAGCTGGAACAAGCTATATTAAACCTGATGGGCAAAATTAAAAATAAGGATTTCCGGGATTGTTCACCTGAAATAACTTGTAAATCGTGGCAGCAATGGTTCCATAACCTCGAAAAATATATTGCTGACTATTAGATAATTTCAAAGAGGAGAAAAAAATGAAACAGCTATTATTTCTAATTCTTCTGGTAATCAGTTCATTGTTATCAGCTGTTGAATTAGATACTTTGTTCATACTTAATACTACAGATATTCACGGTAATCTTTTTGCTTACGATTATTTTAAAGATGAAGCTGCTGCGAGAGGTCTGGTTAAAATTCATACTCGTATAAATCAATTCAGAGATGAGCAGAAAAATGTCATACTGCTTGATGGCGGAGATATGATCCAGGGAACTCCTCTCACATATCTTTATAATCATATTTATACCGATATTCCCCACCCCTTTATTTCTGTTATGAATTTAATGGGGTACGATGCCATGGCAGTAGGTAATCACGAAATAGAACAGGGTTTAAATGTCTGCAACAGATTAAGAGCCGAATCCAGTTTCCCCTGGTTAGCAGCAAATTCAAAACTGGAATCCGGGTATAGCTATTTTGAACCCTATAAGATCATAGTAAAATCTGGTATAAGAATAGCAATTCTGGGATTAACTACTCCCGGAATACCCAAATGGATTGATAGTTCTTATTATGAAGGCATAGAATGGACAGACATGCTTATTACAAGTCGTGAGCAGATGGAATATCTCAAAAAAAATGCCGATGTTGTGATCGGATTATTTCACGCCGGTCTGGAACCATCTGAAAAAACGACTGGATTACCACAGGAAAATGCTGCAGGACTCGTTGCAGACCAGGTTCCTGGTTTTGCTGTAGTATTTGGTGGACATACTCATAAAATATCACCCGTGGACACATTAACAATATCCGATCCCAATAAACCGCTCAAAATGATCGCAGGTTCTCACGGCAATAATCTCGGGATTGTAAAACTTGTTTTTGAGAAAAGAAAAGATAAAACGATACTCGTCAATAAAACCGGCTGGGTGGAAACTGTGAAGGATTATCCTGCAGATTCAGAAATTGCGGAGATCTATGCGGAATACCATCTGAGTACTCTGGAATTCATCAGAAAAGAAGTTGCCGTAACAGAAACAGAATTAACTACTACCAATGCTTATTTCAGTGATAATCCCTTAATAGATCTCATTAATACTGTACAGCTGCATTCCGGAAATGCCGAGATCTCTTTTGCCTCCTGTTTCAATCCGCAACTCGTCATACCCGAAGGACCTGTTAAGATTAAAGATATCTACACTATCTATCCTTATGAGAATTTTTTGTTCACAATCGAAATGTCCGGTAAAGAAATAAAAGATTACCTGGAGTATTCTGCCCGTTTTTTCCAGATACAGCAAGGTGAAATATCCATATCTCAGGATATAGCAGGATATAATTACGACATCGCTGAGGGAATTTCTTACTCAATTGATCTTCATTATCCGGAAGGATCAAGGATCAAAGATCTGAAACTATCAAGTTCCGGAGAAAAGATTGGTGAAGACCAGCAGTATCTTGTAGCTCTTAACAGTTTTCGCGCCCTGGGTGGTGGAGGACATTTAAGGGCAATAGGTATGAATCAACCGAAAATATTGTATAAATCAGGGCAGGAGATCCGCAATATGATCATTGAATTTCTGTTAGAAAATCCTGACTATAAATTTCAGGCTAATAATAATTGGAAGATAAAAGAACCTAAGGAGGAAAAATGAAATTTACTGAAACGATCAAATCAGTATCCGAAATTCTTAGAACAGGTGCCAGCGCTGAATTCGTTTTCGGCAGCAGCCAGGAAGTAAAAGGCAAAACAATTATCCCCGTCAGTAGTATCAAATACGGCTTTGGAGCAAGAGGGGGAAAAATGGGAAATTCCGAGGAAAATGACAATAATAATGAAGGTAACGGAGGTGGTGGTGGAATAATGAACGACCCTCTGGGAGTTTTTGAAATTACCGAAGAGAAAACCTGCTTTAAGCCGGTAATTAATTCAAATCATATATTCAAATTGATTCTCTGCTGGATGATTATCTCATTTCTT
>LKUH01000233.1 GCA_001412425.1 Candidatus Cloacimonas sp. SDB | reverse complement strand
CTGCTTAAGTTAACAGGAAAAAAAATCTTACCTGAATTTCAGCTCGATGTTTTAGTTAGCTGAAAGATTGGAGTGATATGTTAAACAAAGTTTCCCAAATATTTACTGCGGTTATTATTTTAATCAGTTGTCAGATTTTTGCGGAATTCAATTATAATGAAGTTTATGATCAGTTTAAATCTGGAAAAGCTGAAACAAGAAGAGAAATTCTGCAAAATATTAATCAACAGCTAGTAGATGTTGATTTTGATCATTCAATTGAATTTCTCAGAAATCTGATTGAATTATCGGAACTGCCTGAAAATACTGCTCAAATTTATAATCTAATTGGTGACAGATACTACAATTCTAATAATTATCAGGAAGCAATTGTAAATTATAATCTGGCGATTGAACAAATCAAGTCACTTTCTCCTCATATTGAAGAAGCCTATGCATTCTTTTCCTTGGGAGATATTTTTGCGGATAAACTTCAATACAATAAAGCTCTGGAATATTACGAATCGGCTGAAGCAGTTTATTTCAAACTGGGTGAAATTTCCAGGCGTGCGGATGTATTTAATAACATAGGCTTGCTTTATGATAGTTTGATTGTTTACGATGAAGCTTTGGTACACTATTTTAAAGCGTTGCTGTTTTACGAAAGTATAGAAGATAAAGAAGGTATCGCAAATTCTTATATAAATATTGGAAATATCTATCTTGCCATGAGTAATCATAAACAATCGCTGGAATATTATAATAAGGCACACTTAATCTATATAGAAATGAAGGATGAACAGGGAATATCTGATTGTTTGAACAATATAGGTATCATTTACAGCGATCTCAATGAAAATCATAAAGCTTTAAGCTACTATATGGAATCTCTGGAATATGCTCAAAAATTGGAGGATGAAGCCGGAATAGCAACAAATCTTAATAATATAGGAATTACGTATAAAAAACTGGGTAATTTTGATAAAGCGCTGCAAAGCTATCAGCAATCAATTGATCTCTCCAATAAACTGGAAGATAAATGGGGCGTAGCTAACACTCTCAGCAATATGGGAGAACTCTATATTGACTATGGAGACTATCTGCATGGGCTTGATTATTTGAACAAAGGTCTTGAAATTGCCCGTGATTATAATTTTCAGGATCTTCTGATGGAAGGCTATAAAATCTTTGCGAAATATTATGTTAATATGGAAGATTATAAGAAAGCTTTTCAAAATTACCAGTACTATGTTTCCTTAAAAGATAGCTTAGTTCTTGATAGCAGTAAAAGAATAACCGAAATCCAATCAATTTATGAAAAACAAAAACATAATAAAGAAATTGAACTTCTTAAATTAAAACAGCAACATGGTTATAATACAAGACTGCTGCTTTATATCGCATCGGCAATATTTCTGGCTATTATTATCTGGCTTTATATAATCAATAAAAACAAAAAAAAGGAAATTAAAAAAAGAATAAAACTGGAAAAAAATGTTAATAGATTAGCTCATATTGTCAATCAGGCAGAAGCATCGATAATTATGACAGATCTGGAAGGAAAAATTCTTTATGTTAATAAATTCCTGGAGAAAATTACTGGTTACACCAGAGAAGAAGTTTTAGGCAAGAATCCCCGTATCTTTAAATCGGGGTTAATTGAACAAGATGTATATCAAAATCTCTGGGATACAATTAATACCGGTCAGGTCTGGAAAGGTATATTTCTTAATAAAAAGAAAAATGGAGACCTTTTCTTTGAAGATGTAATAATTTTTCCCATAAAAGATGAATCTGGAAATCTGATCAATTTTGCTTCAGTCAAAAAAGATATCACCGAACAGATCAGAGCTCAAAATGAACTCAGCGCAAGTGAATTCCGATTCCGGACGATGGCTAAGAAAATCAACGACGGATTAATGATTGTTGAAAATGAGAAAGTTGTTTATGTAAACGATAAATTTGTTCAGCTTACCGGTTACCAGCTGGAAGAAATTCAAAAGTTGGAAAAATCAGACCTGATTGCACTTTCCGATAAACAGAACATATTGGAACTGATAGAGGAGATTGAAAATGAGCCGGAGGAAAACCGAAATATCGAATTATGGTTCAAAAGAAAAGATGGTAGAGAATGCTGTGTGCTCTGTGGTTTAACCCACCATAAAACTGATAATGATAATAGTGCTTTTTATCTGGTGCTTTCTGATATAACCGAAAGAAAGATCTCGGAAGAAAAACTTTTAAAGTCTCTGAAAGAAAAAGAAATACTCATTAAGGAAATTCATCACCGGGTAAAAAATAATATGCAGGTTGTTTCCAGTTTGTTGCAGCTGCAATCACGATATATAAAAGATCAGGAAACACTTGAGATTTTCAGAAAAAGTCAGAACAGAGTAAGATCAATGTCTATGATTCATGAAAAATTGTATAAATCAGGTGATTTTACCAAAATAGATTTCAATGACTATATCAGAAAATTGGCTCATCACCTGCTAGTGTTCTATTCAATTGACATCAATAAAATTCAGATTGTGTATCAGATCTCAGATATCTATCTGGATATAACCCAGGCTATTCCACTGGGATTGATAATTAATGAATTGCTGTCCAATTGCCTTAAATACGCTTTTGTGGGTAAGGAGCGTGGACTAATTACTGTTTCTCTTAATCAAAGATCTTCTAACTATATTTTGATAATTGAAGATAACGGTATCGGTATGCCGAAAGATTATAATAAAACAGCTTCCAAACCTCTGGGTTTACAACTGGTTAATTCTCTCAGCGAACAGCTGCATGGAAAACTTGATATAACCATAAACAATGGAACTTGTCTCAAATTGACTTTTCCTGCAGCAACTGCAAAAGACCTTTGAAGTTTATAACTTGTTATTTTAAAAAAATCCTCAATCATATTTCTGAGGACAGATTCTTTTCAAAACTCGAAAAAATGCCCATGAATCCTGATTTTAATTTTTCCAGAGGTTTAAAATGAATGAAGAAATACAAAACAAGCTGAGATCATTACCAGCAGTAGATAAGCTTCTTACAAATGAGCAAATACAAAAATTGACCGAAAAATACGGAGTCTCACTGGTAACTTTCTCAATTCGTGAAACTCTGGAAGATGCCAGAAAAAAAATATTGGCCGGGAAGAAGAGTAAAACCCTGATCCAGATCGTGAATGAGATTGAAGAAAAAATCAAAGATATAACGGAACCTTCTTTAAAACCCGTAATAAATGCTACCGGAATTGTGCTGCATACAAATCTTTCCAGAGCACCTCTCGGTTTATCAATTTTTAGATCCATGAAGTCCATTATTCAGGGATATTCAAATCTGGAATTTGATCTTAAAACCGGTAAAAGAGGTCAGCGTAATGATCATATTAAGAATTTACTGAAGTATATTACCAGTGCAGAGGATGCAGTTGTTGTCAATAATAATGCTGCTGCCGTACTTTTATGCCTTATTACTTTTGCTAAAGGTAAAGAGGTCATCATCTCCCGAGGTGAACTTATTGAGATCGGCGGTTCCTTCCGAATTCCCGATATCATGAAATCCAGCGGAGCAAAAATGGTCGAAGTTGGTACTACTAATAGAACCAGATTATCCGATTATGAAAATGCCATCACGCCAAAAACCAGAATCATCTTTAAAGCCCATAAATCTAATTATGAAATAAAAGGATTCAGTGAAGAAGTCGAGATAAGAGATCTGGTAAATTTAGCACATAAAAACAATTTACTCATGATTTATGATATTGGATCAGGATTATTGAAAAAACCGGAAGGATTAAAACTTGAGAATGAACCCGATGTACGCAATAGTATTACTGACGGTGCTGATATTGTCTCCTTCAGCGGCGATAAGTTGCTGGGAGGCCCACAGGCAGGAATCATTGTCGGCAAAAAAACTCTGATCGGTAAACTAAGGAAATCACCCCTGATGAGAGTTTTAAGAGTGGGAAAACTGACGATGTCTGGCCTGATAAATGTTGTCTCTGCCTATCTTGAAGATTCATCCCTCGTTAATGATATTCCAATCTTTGAAATGCTGAACCGCTCTCAGACCGAATTAAGATCTATGGCAGAAGAACTCCAGGAAAAATTCTCTAATAAAAATATAGTAGCTGAAATTATTCCAAGTAAAGCCAGAGTGGGAGGTGGTACCCTTCCCGGATTGGAAATTGACAGCTTTGCAGTAAAACTGGTTTCCTCAGGAAAAGAACGCAATTTTGCTGAAAAAATCTTTAAAAAATTGCTCAATAATAATAGACCTGTTCTGGGAATATTGCGAGAAGGGAATTTATTGTTCGATGTTCAGAGCCTCTTTAAAGAAGATCTGACTCAGCTGGTCGAAATAGTCTCCACTGTTTTGAAGACTGATTCCACAAGTTGAAATCTGATAAACGATACCGATATTGCACTAAGTAAAAGTTAATTCTGTTATTCCAGTATAAAGATTCATTCTTTCATTTCGAGCAAAGCCGATTAGATTAACCTTATATTCCCAGCCCAGTCTTATTGCTTCCGAGGTTGGAGCTGATTTGGATATGATTAGCGGAATATGCAGCCTAACCGCTTTTTTTACGATCTCAGAAGATATCCTGCCCGAACAGAATAGGATATGTTCACTCAGATTTTCCTTATCACTAATTGCTTTGCCTGCCACTTTATCGACTGCATTATGCCGACCTATATCTTCTGCAAAGTAAATAATTTTGTAATTCTTTATCAGTCCTGCTATATGTACTCCACCTGTTTCCCCAAAAAGTCTGGAACTGCGGATGAACTCTTTCATCAAAGTTAAAATCTTTTCAGCTTCAAGAGTCTTAACCGAAAAAGCTTGAACTGCTCCATTATCAATTGCAGCCGATAAACTTGATCCGCAACCGGAAGTCTTCTCACCTGTCTCCTGAAAATTCCTGATCCTGTCGTCAGGAATATTCAAGTTGAAATTAATAAACTTTTCCTGAGGATCGAACTGAAAATCTTTTATTTCCAAAAGGTCAGTTATCAAACCTTCCGACCACAGGAATCCAGTGCCAAGCTCTTGAAGATCGCTGGGTAAAGCCGAAATGGTCACCAGTAATTTCTGATTGATAAATATGCGGAAAGAAATTTCCCTGATCACAATATCGCTGGCAAATTCAGCTTTGCCTTTTTTGTATTTCATTATTTCTAAAAATAATCTCAACTCATCCATGTCACCACCACTAAATTAATATTCTAAAGGTCTTAACTGCAACAATGATAAAACTTTGTTTTCCAGTTCTAAAACAAGAGCTAGAATTTCCAGCTGCTCGTACCGATGCTGAGGTTGCCAATCTTCTGCCGTATTACCTTTATGAGGTGACGGCATTTTTTCCACATAAGCCTTCAGCAGTTCGACTTCTTTAGTGTATATGTCAATTAACTCAATGATTATGTCAGTATGGTTAAGAAATTTGTTTTTATTATCTTTCAGGAATTTAACTGCATTAGATTTAGCTTCCTTTAAACTGTACAGGATCCACCAGTTGGCTTGAAATACATCCCTTAAACTGTCAATGCCGAGATCAGCATAGAATTTGTCATTTTTCAGGATCTTGATCCATTCGTCATATGCTCTTATCCCGGAAAAAT
>LKUH01000232.1 GCA_001412425.1 Candidatus Cloacimonas sp. SDB | reverse complement strand
ATTAGGAATAATAATTGCAGCAGAATAATAAAAAAATATTTGATCTTGCTTTCTTCACTGCTTTGGCGATAACCATTTTCCTTCTGGAAAATTTAATTCCCCGCCCTTTCCCTTTCCTGAAATTCGGATTTGCCAATATAATCGTACTCTATGTGCTGATAACGATCAATTTCAGAAGCGCACTTCTGATAGCAATAAGTAAAACCTTGATCGGCGGGTTGCTGTCCGGCCTTATTCTAAGCCCTACAACATTGCTTTCGTTAAGCGGCAGCATTGCAGCTTTACTTATAATGTACATTCTATACAGATCTCCATTGCATTTCAGCCTGATCGGGCTGAGTATAAGCGGTGCCGTTTTTCATAATTTAAGCCAGCTTATAGTAGTAAGATTAATTCTTATTAAGGAACATTCTATTTTTTATTTGACGCCCCTGCTGATTATTCTGGGATTATTCACAGGGACACTTACTGGATATCTGGCTTATTTGCTGATCAGTAAAACTGTGAAAGAGGATATTGATGAAAAAACTGATAATTAGTTATCTTAAATGGATCACTTTTGCTATCGTATTGCTAGCAGGCATTGGATTTGGATTATTCTATTATTACAGTTGGGAACTTCCTCCTTTATCTTTGCTGCAGCGTTATGAGATGAAAGTCGGTTCCGAAGTATATGATATTCATGATAAACTTATTCATAGATTTTCTTTTGAGAACAGACAGCTTACTGATATCACTGAACTTTCGCCCTTCCTTATTGACGGTTTGATAGCTGTGGAAGATCAGAATTTTTACAAACACTGGGGTATGGACCTTACCAGTTTGTTCCGGGCTATCCTGGTTGATATCAAGCTGAGAAGTTTTTCGCAGGGTGCCAGCACACTTACTCAACAGCTGGCGAGAAATATGTTCCTTTCACTTGATAAACAACTTCCCAGAAAGATTAAGGAACTTCTCCTCGCTATCCGGATTGAACAGAATTTCTCCAAACAGGAAATTCTGGAAATGTATTTGAATAAATCACCCTTCGGACCAGGACTTTATGGTATCGAAATAGCCTCTCTGAAATATTTTAACAAACAGGCAAAAGATCTTGATATTGCGGAAGCAGCTCTCCTTATCGGTATGCCGCAGCTTCCCAGTGCCTATTACCCTTTCAGATATCCGGAACGAGCTTTAAAAAGAAGGAACTATGTACTTAAAAGAATGCTGGATGAAAATGTAATAACCGAACAGGAATACAATCTGGCGGTACAGGATTCAATAATGCTAAGTCCTTTTACCGGGAATGAAGGATCTGCAGATTATTTTACGGAATATATCAGACTGATACTGGAAGATAAATACGGAACAACCCGGCTTTTTACCGGAGGGTTAAAAATATATACCACTCTCGATTATGAACTTCAGACTTATGCTGACTCAATTCTCAATATGAATCTGACCAAATTTGAAAATAAAAATAATTATGAAGTCAAATATGCCGATTTCCCTCCGGATACAACTGACATTATTACCCCCTATGTGCAGGGAGGCGTTTTTGCCATAGAACCTGAAACCGGCTATGTTACTGTTATGATTGGAGGTCGTAATTTCAAACATAACAAATTCAACCGTATTATGCAGGCAAAAAGACAACCTGGATCGGCTTTTAAACCGATTCTCTATACAACTGCCATGGCAAACGGATATACCACTGCCACAATAATAAAAGATGAACCCGTTGTATTTATTCATAGCGATACGCTAGTTTATGCTTCTAAAAATTATTCCAGACAGAATTTTGGCTACACAAGATTGAGAAATGCTCTGGCAAAATCCCGAAATGTCTGTGCCGTTAAAGTAATTACAGATATAGGTCCTCACAAAGTTGTGGATTACGCCCGTTTATTTGGTATTACTACAAGAATGTATCCAGTCACAACTCTGGCGGTGGGATCTCTGGAAGTTTTTCCCTACGAGTTGATCAGTGGTTATACTACTTTTCCAAATCTGGGAGAAAGAGTCAAACCAGTGTACATCAGAAGAGTTGAAGATAATAACGGAAATATTATTGAAGCAACTCCAACAGAAAAGATCAGGGTAGTTAACGAAAAGACAGCATACCTAATGGTAAGCATGATGCAGTCTGTTATTGAAAATGGAACAGGTGTGGGTGTGAGATGGCAGAATGGCGGGTACAGATGGACTGCAGCCGGTAAAACGGGTACTACTGATAATTTTCGAGATGCCTGGTTCATTGGCTACAACAGCAAATTAGTGCTGGGGATCTGGGTGGGTTTTGATGATAATTCCAGTTTGGGTGATAATCAGTCCGGAGCTGTTGCCGCTTTGCCTACATGGCCCCCTGTAATGAGAAAGGCGGTTTATCTGGATTCCCCGGTTGACCGGAATGGATCTCCCATTGTGGATGGCTCAAAATATAGATTCGATCGGCCAAGTGGAATTATTGATGTTGAAATATCTTCTGAAACAGGATTGCTGCCAAGATCTAACTATGAAGAAGTAATAAAAGAAATTTTTATTTCTGGAACTGAACCAACTCCTTTATCGGACAGCCTGGAATACAATTTCTATCCAACCATGTACAGGAAAAATGATCTGGACAGTCTGGTTATTGATCTGGGGGGAAAACGCTATGTCTTTCCCGATAGTATAGAATATGAAGAAGTCGTTCCCGATACTTCCAGACCGAATGTTACTATTCTGCAACCAGTTCGTCTGCCGGTTGGTATAGATCTGACAAATGCTCAGATCATAAAAAACCGCAAAATAGTTACCCGACCTGATAGTCTTTTAATCAATAAACCTGTCTGGCTTCAGAAAACTGCAGAACAGCCTGAACCGATGTTTCCGGACAAATATTATCAGTTCATGGATCCTTTTTTAGGTACTGAATAAGTGAAATCTGATATCATATTGATAATTCTTACCGTAATTTGTTCTTTAACCTATTTAAGATATCTGCTGCAGTTTAAAAAAGGGCTGATCCAACGGGATGAAAACCTGAATTCAACCCGAGAAACAGTTTCTGTAATAGTTGCTGCCCGTAATGAAGAAAAAAATATTCATCAACTGCTAACAGCTCTGGTAAATCAAAGTTATTCGAAAAACCTTTACGAGATAATTATCGCTGATGACCGTTCAGTAGACGGTACGGCTGATATTGTTAACCACTTTGCCACAAAATGGGATAATGTTAAACTGATTAGAATAGCTGAAACAGCAGTAAATATTTCTCCTAAGAAAAATGCTCTGGATCTGGCTATAAAAGCCAGTAAAAATGATATTATCCTCTTAACGGATGCTGACTGTATACCTGGAAAATACTGGATCGAATCAATGATCGCTACTTATAGCGCTGAAACAGCTATGGTGGCAGGCTTTTCCAGCACCAGGATAATGGACTGGGAAAAAGCTTCCTGCTGCCAGAAATTCGAAAACATGGATTTTATCATTATGTTTCTTGCCGCTGCCGGCGCTATTTCAGCAGGTAAATATTTTTCCTGTTCCGGACAGAACCTGTCCTATCGCCGAAAAGCTTTTGATCAGGTTGAAGGATTCGCTAAAATTAAACATTATGTTTCCGGTGATGATGTAAATTTAATGCAACTGATGCGCCGAAAAGGTTTTAAGATAAAGTTTGCCTTCAATAAACATAGTTTTGTTAAAACCAAGTCAGCAGCAAGTTGGATTAAATTGCTCAATCAGAGAACCCGCTGGGCCTCCAATTTAAAATGGCAGTTAAACCTGAATCCGGAGTTTTTTGTTTATCTTGCGATAGTATTCTGTAATACTTTTCTACCTCTGGTTCTTCTTTTCAGGATCTGGTATCTGGGTCTGGGAATTATACTGGTTAGAATGCTTTTTGAGTATGAATTTTTAAAGCTGGGATTCGAAATATTCCAACTGAAAAAAAATAAGTTGAAATTTTATCCTATCTGGTTAATAATGCAACCGATTTATATTTTGCTGGTGACGATTCTGGGGATTTTCGGGTTTTTTAAATGGAAAAATAGGCTTACAGGTTAGGAGGAATGATGAAAAAATGTAAGTGCATTCTTATTATCACGTTTTT
>LKUH01000231.1 GCA_001412425.1 Candidatus Cloacimonas sp. SDB | reverse complement strand
AATTTTATGGAAAAAAAAGATTTCTTTGCCGCCCACGATCCGAAGATCGTGCCAGTTCTGCAGCACGCCGTAATTGGTATTGCGGGAGCAGGAGGGTTGGGCTCAAATTTAGCTGTAACTCTTACTCGGGCAGGCATTGGCAAGCTTGTTATTGCCGATTATGATAAAATTGAACCTTCCAATCTGAATCGGCAGCAGTTTTTCCACTTTCAGATTGGCAGCTCGAAAGTACAAGCTTTAGCTGAAAATCTGGCAAAAATCAGCCCTTTTACAATTATAGAAACTCACGAAGTCAGATTGAATCAAAACAATATTCCACAAATTTTCCGTTCGGCTGATATTTTAGTTGAAGCTTTTGATCAAGCTGAGATGAAGAAAATGCTGATCGAAACCTGGCTGCAGAATTTCCCCCAAAAACCCATAATCGCAGCCTCCGGTCTGGCTGGTTATGGCAGGAATGAACTGCTTCAAACCCGTAAAATTGATAATCTGTATATTTGCGGCGATGAAGTGAGTGAAATAGAAAAGGGCTTCTCCCCCATGGCTCCCAGAGTGGCAATTGTTGCCAATATGCAGGCAAATTTGGTTTTAGAAATTATCTTAAAAGGTGTTTGATGAAATATATTATTGTGAATGGGAACAGAATTCAATGGCAGGATAATCTTACTATACGGTCTCTTTTAAAACTTATGAATTATACTTTTAAAATGTTGATTATAAAAGTGAATGGAGAACTTGTAAAAAAAGAGCAATACGATACCTTCCTTATTCCTCCGGAAGCCGATGTCAAAGTGATCCACCTTATCAGTGGGGGGTAATATATAAATTTTTGATGAAATTTGTTATGCCAATTTGATCAAATGAATTATTATTTCATGGTCGTATCTATTAAATTTATGTAGGAGAAAAAATGTTTAAAATTAATGAATATTTCGAGGGAAAAGTAAAATCGCTGGCTTTTGAAGATCAAAAAGGTTCTGCAACTATTGGAGTTATGGCTCCCGGTAAATACGAATTCAATACTTCACAGAGAGAGTATATGACCGTAATCAGCGGTAAGTTAACTGTTAAATTACCAAATTCTGCTGAATGGAAAGAATTTGATACACATCAAACCTTTATTGTTGAACCCAAACAGAAATTTCAGCTTAGAATAGATAATATCAGTACCTACATCTGTCGATATGAAGATATTAAAGAAGACTGTAATTGTCCAGATTGTAATTGCAGATAAATTGAGGTAAAAAAAATGACATTATTCAGTAAAAATCTATTTCTCTTATTCCTGCTGATGGGATTAATTTCTAATATATTTTCCCAGAATTTAAATGAAGCTGCTATTATAAACTTTCGTGGTGAACTGAAAAAAATTGGAGATCAGTGGTTTCTGAATACTGGAGATGATTTTTATGCAATTCAATTAAGTCCGGAAGAATTCCTGATTAACAACCATATATTACTGGAAAACAAAAAAGAAATTGAGATTCGGGGCATACTTAAAGAGGATGAGATTGAAGTATATAATTTGATCTATGAAAAAATTGAATTAGCACTGCGCGATGAAAACGGCATACCTTTGTGGGAAAGTGATGAAGCTGATTTTCAGCCTTATGAAGTGATGCCTGAGAAATGCATCGGCTGCCAGCTTTGTGTTAAATATTGTCCTTATGACGCCATTTCAATGGTTAAGGGCATGGCCGTAATAGATCAGGAAAAATGTGTTGCTTGCGGAATTTGTACTGATGGTAATAATGGAAGCTTTAAAGGATGTCCCACCAATGCGATAAAAAAACCTTCATCCCAATAAAACTTAATTAATAAAATCTCAACTCAGCTGTAATTATTATATATTTTTGATAATGTTGCATATATAAACTTATCAAAATTATAAATTCTCTGTACTCACAAATTGGATCCAGTAACCTACAATTATCTGTAATATAATGACTTAACTTCTTTAAAAATGCCTGGCACAGCAGTTGCTTAATTAGCCGCAAAAGGAGGAAGCATGAAAAAGTTAACAATCGGACTAGTAATCATTTTATTATTGGGCAGTTTAGCTCTTTGGGCTGAAGAAGAGACTGAAGACATTGATTTCATCATTCAGGACGCAATGGATGAGCTGGATTATGAAATTGACGATGCAGAAAATGACAAAATTCTTATTAAGCAGAAGTACAGCAGCTTTAACTCTGACTCTCCGAAGATGGGAGTTTTTCTCAGTGATCTGGATTTCGAAGATATCTATGAAATGCATTACGATTATAATTACGGCGTCTATATCTCAGGTGTCACAAAAAATGGTCCTTCCGATAAAGCCGGATTAATGGAAGGTGATATCATTATGGAATTCGACGGTGTGAAAGTAAGATATGAAGATCATCTGGTTAGAATGATAAAAAGTCATAAAATCGGAGATGAAGTCAAAATAAAATTCTTCCGCGATGAAAATATCTATGAAACCAGCTTAACTTTGGATACACTGGAGAAAAAAGATGATGAAATTTCCTTACCTTCCGGAGAAACAAAGAGAAAGATCTATCTGGGTCATGGTGGTGGTGGCTGGTTACCTGTGTGGTTCATGCCGGATGTAACCTCTCTAAATAGTGTTCTTTCAGATTTAGAATTCAAAGATGAAACATTCTCAGAGGATGGATTCCTGCTTCATGGTGGTGCTGGTAAAGGAAATGTTGGTAAAGGCTGGTTCATCGGCGGAATGGGTGCAGGTTATAATAATAAAGAAACCTCCAAACACGACTGGGAGCATTATGCAAATGGTGAATTGATAACTTCCACAGTATCCAGAAAAGCCGAATATGATGTAAGTTACGCTGGCTTTACCTTAGATAGAAGATTGGGAATTTCCAATGGAATTATCACTTCTTTAGGATTCCTGATCGGCTGGGGTCAGAATCTGATTAAGATCTCACAAAGCGACAGTAATAGCCCTATACCCAATTTTGATTTTGACGATCCAAGTAACAATATGGATGATTATTATGATTACAAAAGCAAACTCAGGCTTAAGAAGGACTATATTGTTTTTCAGCCTAAAGCAATGCTGATGGTAAGAATTCTGGACTGGCTGGCTATCAGGTCCGAAGCCGGATATGTTCTCAGTCACTCAACCGATGGCTGGAAAGCAAAATGGAACGGAGAAAAAGTTAAACTCGATAATGCACCTGATTCAAATCTGGATGGATTGACTCTGAGTATAGGTCCCTGGTTCGGATTTTAAAGATTGACAACATCATTCTAACCCAAGTCTCTGGTAAAAAATTTACCAGAGACTTTTTGTT
>LKUH01000230.1 GCA_001412425.1 Candidatus Cloacimonas sp. SDB | reverse complement strand
AAAAAGTCTCGCCGCTGAATTTTTTCTGCTTAAATATTCCACCTTCAGGAACATCCACTCCAATTTTTTCTATAATCCTATGTCTTCCCAATGGCGTTTTGAAGCTGTTTTTTTTGTTACCAATCCCAAATCTGGAAGTTGAAACTTCGTAAGTGTTAATAAGTTCATTTTCTTCATATAAATACATTTTCTGCTCTGATATAATAACTTTCAGGTAGTTCATATTTAATCCCTTTTCTTGTAATCGCAGAAATTATATTCTGCAACGATGCGGTCAGTTTACAGCTTTAATGTAATAATATTTTCTGTCAGCGGTAACAGGCAAAATCCAGATTGTATCTGTAACGCTTTCAGCTTCCAGATTCCAGGAATTTCCGTCAGGATTATCGGCTGAGTAGATCTGGTAAGAAGTTGCGAAGGGAACTGCATCCCAGGATAGTTGAATTGAATCAGATACAACTACAACCAAAATATTAGCGGGAGAAGTGAGAGTATCAGGAATTGTAATGATCTCGAAGGCAGCAATTGCCGGTAAACCGGTTCCGCCATCCTCTGCCAGCACATTTATAAAAGATGCTCCAATCCAGCCTTCAACATAATTAATTATCAGGAAATTCCCGTTAATGGCACAATCAATCTGATGGTAATTGTAATATACTCTAAAGGTCAGAGAGTCATCATCACAATCGTGAAAGTATTCCTGCAGATCGATCATCTCTTCGCTGTACCCGGCATAAAAAGTCCGATCCGGAATTTCCTCAGCCAAAAAAGGGGGATGATTTCCTTCATTCAGATCAAATAAAATAAATTCATCGCACACGCGAAGTCTGGTACTTTCATCGGCAGCGCATACTTCAATTTCTGCGGCTGCGGGCCAGCAAAGGTATCTGTTAATGATAAGAATACTATCCTGAATTTCGCAGTTTATTTCCAGTGAATCAAAATAAACTTCAAATAAGAGTAATTCATCATCAACATCATCAAAATGATTGTTCAGATTAATTTCGCAGTCAAATTCTTCATCCAGATATACATCCCCTAAAGGCAATGAAAGATACGGAGCATCATTAACAGGTTCAATAACTGCATAAAACATTTCTGTAGCAGCTGATTCCGATTCACTGTCAAAGGCAATTACCTCGATTTCTGTAGTTCCGAACCAGTTCAAAACACTATCGAACCATAAAATACTGTCGTTTATGGAGCAATCTATTGCCAGGGTATCGAATTCGACAGCATAGTAAATTATATCATTATCAGGATCATGAAAAAATTGGTTCAGATTAAGAAAGTATGATTCAAAATCCTCCTCCAGTTCCTGATCGGGTAATGGTTCATTAACCTGAGGAGGAAAATTATTATAATTCAGGATTACGGAAGTTAATTCAGGTATTTCCTGGTAAGGAAGTATCTGCAGGGAATCTACTAAAACATTGTTGTATCCCTCCAGAAAATATTCGATATTGTAAATTCCAAATTGCTCAGAGGGAATTAGAATTTCATAATTTCCATTTCCGTCAGGATGATAAATCATTGGTTGAGAAGTTGAATCCTGTTTAATAAAAATAATTGCAACTTCTGCCAGATCAACCGTATCCCCCTCGACGGCTAGATTTCCCTGAACAAAAATTCCATAATTTCGGTACCCGGAAAACACAGTGAATAACTCCCCTTCATCTCTTCTGCTCTTGGCAGGATTATCATCATCTTCCGGATAGAGCGGCCAGGAGTGATCGTTCATAAATTCCGGTTCTTCTTCCCGGTAATAGGAAATATCTACATTATAGGAAGGATCATTATTATGCCAGTGAGTTTCCCAACTGCCCCAAAAATTTCTGTCGCGGCATTTATTATTTTTATTCAGATGCCCGCTGCCATTTGTGATCCAGGCATATCCATAAATGGACAGAGCCTGATGCCCGCACCTGAAATAATTGTTCACCACATTTTGATTATCATTCCCGGAACATATCTCAAAACCAACTTCACGTGCTGAATTCCGAAAGATAGTGTTGTAATTGCCATTGCTGCCGTGTACATCATCTATTCTGATAAAACTGCCAATATTCCCTTCAAACAGATTTTCATATGGTCCCGATATCTCTGCATAATTATGACCGTGCAGACACATATCGGCTGTAACCCAGTCCAGACCGATGATCTCGTTGTCAGTGTGTTGATCGTAAGAAAAATTATATCCGAAGACATTATGATGTGCCGCATCTGTTAAAATCATGGCATGCCGCAATCTGCGAAAGATATTGTTCTCTATCAGGCATTTATCGGAATAGAAGCCGATCTGAATTCCATAACCATTACCTCCGCTTCCGTAAGATTCTGCAGTTTGGAAATAACATCCGCTGATCTCAATATTACTGCTGTAGGTAATGTAAACATGGTTCCGGGAAGCTTGAAAGGAATTGACCCCTCTTATCCAGCAATTTTCAGCATAATTAAAACGAAAGAATATTCCCCGATAATTGGAATTCTGGTTTGTATCGTACCTTATTATACTCAGATCTTCTATACCCACTCGATTAATGCAGGTGCTGTCATTTTCGCCAGTTATTCTTACATAATCCCCATCGTTTATACTGAATGACAGCGTTGTCAGATCAGATCCGGCTCCTTTTAAAACAGTATTGGGACCGGGATATATGGTTTCAGTTATTTTATAAATGCCTTCCGGAAAATAAATTACGGTAAAGCCGGAGCTGTCAGCTGCAGTTTGCGCCTGAGCAATTGCACTATTTATAACCCAGGAATCATCGGTAATGCCATCTGCCGCTGCTCCCAGTTCAGTTACATCTAAGAATCTGGTAATACCGATAAACTCATCTTCCAGTCGGGAAATATAACCAGCTCTCTGCCAGGGAAGTTTTCCTGCTTCCAATTCAGGTAATCTCTCCGCAGGTATCATGTTGCCGATTTGAGCAGAAAGAGAAGACAGAAATAATATTATAACCAGACTGAAAAGCAGTTTACTACTCATCATTACCCCGACTGCAGTTAAGGCAAATTTTTATAATCATAATTAAATGGGCAAATTACCGTTCCAGAATAATTGTAACCGGTCCATCGTTCATCAGCGAAACCTGCATATAGGCACCAAAAATACCTTTTTTTACAGCCACACCTTTACTTTTCAAGCTGTCGGCAAATTCTTCATACAATTTTTCAGCTTTATCAGGAAGAGCAGCCTCTGAAAATCCGGGGCGTCTTCCCTTTCGGCAATCGGCATAAAGGGTGAATTGTGAAACCAGCAGGATTTCACCGCTAATATCCAGTAAACAACGGTTCATCTTACCCGCATCGTCTTCAAAAATTCTCAGTCCCATCACTTTATTAACAAGCCAGTCCATTTGTGACCTATCATCATCAGCCCCAATTCCCAGCAGGATCACCAGGCCGGATCCTATCTCCGATACCAGTTTTCCGTCAACTTCCACTTTAGCGTTCTTTACCCGCTGAATTACCAGTTTCATATTTTACACTTCACCTTCATAATTCTCCGGAAATAAACTTCTTTCCACCATTTCTATGATAATGTGAAGGATCATGCCGTGTAATTCCTGGATCCTTTCTGTCTCCTTGCCGGGAACAATTATCATGTTCTGCGTAAATTCTTTTACTTTTCCACCTCTTTTCCCGGCTAAAACATAATTGACCATATTTAGCTCATCAGCTTTTTTTATTGCTTCAATTATATTGGCAGAATTTCCGCTGGTCGAAATGGCGATCAGCAAATCATGTTTCTGGCCAAAAGCTTCCACAGATCGGGAAAATATTTCATCAAATCCGTAATCGTTGCCGACACAGGTAATATGGGTTGGATCGGTTAAAGAAATAACCGGAAGCGCTCGACGGGATTTTCTGAACCTGCCGGTGAATTCTTCGGCAAAATGCATGGCATCTGCAGCACTACCGCCATTACCACAGATAAGAACTTTATTCCCGTTCACAATTGCTTTAACAATCTCTTCAGTCAATTCTACTATACTATCTAAAAGAGCTTCATTTTCCCCTAATTCAAGCACCAGCTTTTCGATTTGCTTTAAATCCTTTTTTATAATATCTTTCATCTTTACCTCTGTTTCTGTGCTTTAAAATTCAGCATTTATCTCCATTCTAAGCTTATGTACCGTATCCCTTAAAGGATAACTGTTACCGGAATACTCAACATTAAAATATGTGTAATTGTTAACCCGATAATTCAAACCTAAATTCCATTTAAAAATATCTCCACTTAATTTGTCAATGTAACTCGTGGAAGCAAAACCTTCCCGTTGATTATTCCTGAAGCTGATCCTGCTGTAAAATCTGTACTTTCTTACCACATTCCAGATAATTTTCTCTTCCAGCATCCAGCTTTTGATCTCATACGTATTTATAATACCTCTTTCGCTTCCCTTTTCGTATTCATAACTTATTGATGAATTTAAAGTTGCATCTGAACCGAGCTGATTCTGAATCTCTAAATTTACAACATCCTTCTTAATCTCAACCTCAAATCGCGATTCGTTCTGTTTCTCCTTTTTATAGGAAATTTCAGAATTGGAATTCATGATTTGTAAAAATCTCAACATGATCCCCTGCCTTTCAACCTTTTCACTTTCAAGTCTATCATTATAGCGCTGGTCAACCGTTTCAGAATTTCTGTAATCCAGCTTCAGCGTAATTTTCCTGTTTACAATATCCAGCCAGATCACCTGATCCACAATCCTTCTGCCATATAAGGTAAACTCTTCATTGCGCACATAATCAGGATCAAAGCAGTACACCTTCTGCTTGGCATCAGCTTTGGAATTTTCTGAAATAAATAGAAATGTTTCCAGATTAATTCTTTTCAGAAAAGAATCAGTCACTCTGCCGGGATCGCAATATATATTAGCACTTGCATTTACCTCAACCGACATCTGCGGATTGTCATAGTCAATACTGGTAATCACATAATCATATTCTCCCTCTTCTGCTACAAAACCGAGACTGTCATAAATTCCCAGTTCACTTCCCACATATTGCAGCTCGCGGATCTTAGGATAAAATTCCAGATTCTGAATAGAATAAAGTGAATTCACCTGCAGCATGTTCTTCCAGATAGAGTTATCAAACCTGATACTTGCCATATCAAAATTCTGTTTTTCAGCAGTTTCAATCTGTTTACGCGTGTAATCCAACTGACCCATCTGATCACCAATTCTGAAATTGGAACGCCAGTTGAGTCCTCTGGACTTCCTGACTCTGCTCCAATCTTCTTCTGAATGTAATGAATCGATATTTTCGGATTCATAAGAAATTTCCGCCGTAAGAATTTTATGGTTTATAATTCCCGCATACCCCTTATATTCGGTAATTTTCTCCTTTTCCGGATTGGAAGCTGCAAAATAATCCTGTCTGACCTGTTCCAGTACATTACCACCAAAATAGTATCCAGCTAAAGAATATTTAAGTTTTAAATCACTTTTTGAAAGTTCCAATCTTCTGGTATCAGGATAGATTTTAGCAGCAAATTCCTGATCCCATTTCAGATAGCGATAACTCATTTCGGGCATAATAAATTTCTGCTTGAATTCCGTGAGAGATGAAAAATAGTTCTGAACAGCATAATCATCACTCTTTTTTTGCCTGAGAACAAAGACGGGTTCAACATAATCGTAAATTCTGAAGCTTGCTTCTCCCCCCAGTTCTGTCTTTTGCAGGGAATCAGGCAAAGGAGCCATTTCATAGGCTTCATAAGCATCGTTCAGATCGGAAAAAGATTTCAGCCTGCTGGTTAAATTCCTGTAATAAAATTTAAGCTCCGGCTGCAGATTATCAAGATCCGGAAAATATCCGGCTTCCAAATAAAATGCTCTACCCATATTGTCATCATCATCTTTATTGGAAAAAGTATTCTTATCATAATTTGTCAGAAAACCTTCCAGAACTAAATTATATCCATCCCCCCAATGGCTGACGCGCATATTGTAATTATCCTGCCTGACAGGTGCAGGTAATCTGCGAATGGGAAGATAAAGCCCGCCAGTTCCAACATAATAATAGAAATCCCCCTCACTATCGTATTCATACAAGCCTGCCTCGCTTCCTACTCTGGTAAAATAAAGTTCATAATTGCCCTGCTGCAGGGAATCATTGCCCACATAGACAAAATAACCTTCCTCGGTTAAAATGTAGACACCATCTTCTACTTCCAATATGCCGCTACCCCAGGCTTCACCGTCTCCGGCTTCCTGCAGGACAGCAATATTCTCATCATTCATTTGCACACTTAGCGGATTGTCTCTGTCATCATTCTGAATTATCATTTGACTCGTTATTTTCAGCCTCTCCAGGAGATTTACTTCGGAATTTACCAGGTACATGTTCTGCCGATAATTTTCGTCACTGTATTGGAAGCTTACTGCAATCTTAGCTTCTGAATCTATGAAATTTGATTCGGTAAAGGTGATGCTCCCCTCCGAATAATCGATCGTATAATCATCTCCCCTGCTGATGAGGAGACCGTTTAAATAGACTTTTTCAGAGCCCGGCACAACCAGAACTCCCCGACTGCCATTCACAGACAAATAATAAGGTCCCTGTTTACCATTAACTCCGTAAAATTCGATTCTGATCCTTTTCCCTTTGGAAACAGCCAGTGCTCCGTAAATTCCATTCTGACCAAACCAACCGGCTTTTAAGCCTTCAAATTTAGGGGTAAAATTGGTAAAATTAGTCCGACTCATCTCCAGTTCCAAATCCCCGAAAGCAATTTCATACTGCTTTCCGAATAGCCTGAAAAATACCTGATCCAGAGTGCTGATCTCGCGGGAATCACCTTCTGGAGTAATGGGAGACTCACTGTCAGTTAGCTGCGCCTCCACATTCAGGTTATCAGATAATTTTCCATAGATCCTCAAATAAAGCGATTGATCCAGTTCAAAATCTTTTTCGTTGGAAACCGAGATCGAAATAGTTTTATTGCCGGATATAGTAAGCTGAGAATCGGTGAAAGGTGCATCGCGCGACTGGTGAATAGTTTCTATCCTGATAGAATCGGAATATTCGATGATCTGAAATGTGCTGTAACGTTTTATAAGTTCTTCCGGATAGATCTGATACTCTATGGTTACATAACCCAAAGGCCGTAAGAATTTCAGTACATTGTTTTCCCCATAAAGCTTATAATCAAGATCGGACACAAATACAATCGAATCATTATACACCCGCTCCGTATTGATTATTATCAATCCTTCTCCCAACTCAAATTCCAGATTATCGACATCTACAAAAAGTGTTTTTATCTTATTTACCGGGGAAAAATAATTATATGAATAAAGCTTCTGCATCAGCAGTAATGATATTATGATCAAAATTAAAATCTGTAATTTGCTCTTCATCCGCCTAAATTTATTTAAGTCATCTTTTTGAGCAATATGTTTTTACCGGAACAGTTCATTCAAGCAAGGTTACCAGATTACGAAAAATTAAAATTTATATGCAAAAATAATTTGATTTATTTGGAATAGTTATGATTGATAAAAATTAACCTTCCAGTCTTTCAGCTGCTTATTTTCGTAACAAAATTTGCCTGAAAAAAATTTATCCTGCTGCAGCCAGGGCAGAAAAATTCTATCTCCTTCCCACAATGGAAGCTCCTGCAACCTCTCCGTATCCACCCATTTAAGCTCACCTTCTGGTGAGGGGATCAACTCTCCCGTAAAATTATCCGCTACAAACAAAAATACATACCAGTCGTTAACCATATCAAATTTAGGAAATGTAATTATGCCTTTTAACACCGGATCCTGAATATTCAAACCACTCTCTTCCTTGATCTCCCGAATAACACAATCTTCCGGACTTTCCCCCGGTTCCAGTTTTCCGCCCAGACCATTATATTTTCCCAGATGAAAGTCCCCTTTCTGCTTATTTCGGTGGAGCATCAGGGTTTTTCCATTTTTCCTGATGTAACAGAGAGTTCCCAGAATCATTAGTCTTCCAAAGGAAACAGAAACCAGAAAAAAAGATATAATATGGCTCCAACACCACCTGCAAATGATACCAGAACAAAGGTTAATCTAATCAAACTGACATCCCAATTCAAATAATTCGCCAGACCTCCGCAAACACCAGCTATCATCCGGTCACTGCGACTGCGCCTGATTTTGTGTTCAAGTTCAGGGTCATCATCCTCAATTTCAACATCTATTATAAACTCCTGGTTTACATCTGTTGGCAGGATCAGATATAAAATCAAATAAATCAACAAGCCGGCACCACCGAACAGAATCGAAACCAGAAAGGCAAACCTGATAATATCAGCATTTAAACCTGTCGATTCCGAAATCCCTCCGCATACACCAAATATCCTGCGGTTTTTTTTAGATAAATGAAGTTTTTTCATCATTCCTCCCCTCGAAGTTTACCTTTTAGAACTGCTCCATTCACTGTAGTCAAGATATTTCTGGTTAAACATCAAAACAATCGGTAACTGACCGATAGATTTTTAAAACACACTTAAAACAAATGACTTAGCATCTTTCCTTGCTGCGGAACCTGATATTTTTTCTCTGCTTCTTTTATTGACATTAAAACTGTTACCAAAATTATATTTTGATTGGAGGAATTATGTTATTCAAAGAAATAGCTGTAAGATCCGATGCAAAAGAGATGTTTATAGATATAACACCTCAAGTGCGCACATTTATTCAGGAAAATAAAATCAAAGATGGAAAACTGACAATCTTCATTCCCCACACCACAGCAGCAGTCACTATAAATGAAAATACTGACCCCAATGTCCCATCCGATATAATTTTTGCCTTGAATAAGCTTGTACCACCTCACCAGGAATTCCGTCATCTGGAAGGTAATTCCGCTGCGCATACAAAAACTGCCCTCATAGGATGCTGTCAGAATATTCTCGTTCGTTCCGGAAAACTCCTCCTGGGAACCTGGCAGGGTATCTTCTTCTGTGAATTTGACGGCCCCAGAAACCGCAAGGTCATCCTGAGCCTGCAAGAATAAGGCAGAGATAAAAATTTTATAATTCAGCTCACTTGACAAATTCATTTATAGATAAAATCTAGCTTTTCGAAAGGATAAAGTTATGAAAAAAATCTTCTGGATAGCAGGCGAAAAATCGGGAGATCTGCACGCTTCTTATGTAATGGAACAATTGAACAACTCGCATCCCGAACTCTTACATTTAGGCATCGGTGGTCCCCGTATGGAGAAATTCGCTTTCAAACCGCTTTTCCCTTTCGAAAGATTTTCCGTTATGGGATTCGCAGAAGTAATTAAACATCTCTACTTCTTTCTGCAGGTAGAAAAGAGAATTAAAACTCTTTTTCGGAAAGATCCTCCAGCTCTGGTAGTTCTGGTCGATTACCCCGGCCTGAATTTAAGAATCGCCAGAATTGCAAAAAAATTCCATCTTCCGGTTCTCTATTACATCTGTCCTCAATTCTGGGCCTGGAAAAAGAAGCGACTCCTTGATCTGGCAACTTTTACAGATCATGTAGCTTATATACTTCCCTTCGAAGGAAAATTCCTGAAGGAATATAACATTAATTCTACCTATGTAGGACATCCAATTGCAGAAGAAATTACCATTGCTCTGTCTAAAAAGGAATTTGCCGAAAAGTATGATCTGGATCTGAATAAAAAATGGCTGGGATTTCTTCCTGGAAGTCGGGATAATGAAATAAAAAAAATGCTTCCGGTCTACCTGGATGCCATGTCAAAACTCGCGGATCAGAATTTTCAATTCCTGCTTTCCTGCTCAGATTCGGTTTCCAGAACAATTTTCCACAATCAGGTTCAAAAATTTCCAATTAAGAACCTTAAAATAATTTATCAGGATAATTACTGCTTGATGAAATTCAGTGATCTGGTGATAGCTACTTCCGGTACTGCAACCCTGGAAACAGCTTATCTTGGTACTCCCTTTATTATAGCCTATAAAGCCCACCAGATCTCTTTTGAATTGGGTAAAAGATTCATCAGGATCAAACGGATCGGGCTTCCCAATATTATTCTGGATAAAGATCTGGCACCTGAATTGATCCAGAAATATGCTACAGCCGAAAATATTGCACTGCAGATCAAAAAAATTCTGTTTGATCCAAACAGATATCAGGATTTTAAGAAAAATCTGGAACAGCTGCACGATCTGCTGGGGAAAAATTCAGCTGCCAGGAAAACAGCAGAGATTATTTTTGATCTGCTCAAATGTGAAAAATAAGATTATGAAGAAAAAATCCCACAAA
>LKUH01000229.1 GCA_001412425.1 Candidatus Cloacimonas sp. SDB | reverse complement strand
CATTATCTTCATCATAAATAAAAAAGAATTCCGTTCTTCCGAATCTGGAATCCATCTCAGAATTCCAATCTGTTCCTTTAGTGGTAAATAATATTCTCATTATTGCTCCTTCAGGTTTATTATTTTTTCTGATCTGCTTATTTTTTTAGATTAATTTTTTCCAGCATTCTTTTAATAAAGCTTTAATCTTATCATCAAATTCTACAATTGTTTTTCCTGCAGTCAGGGCTCTGGTAAAATCTTCATTATAAGAGATAGAGCCTAAAAATTCTATATTTTCTTCTGCCAGGAATTTTATTATTTCCTCAGTTTTTTGAAGATTTATATCTGCTTTGTTAATTATACATCCTGCCGGGATTCCAAATTTCTTAACCAGCTCATATACTCTTTTAAGATCGTGAATACCGGAAACTGATGGTTCGGTTACCAGGACAACGTAGCTGGCTCCGGAAAGTGAAGAGACCACTGGACAGCCGACTCCGGGCGATCCATCAACCAGAATTATTTTTTTTCCTTCTTTCTCTGCCAGCTTTTTTGCCTCATTCTTAACTTTTGCGACTAATTTTCCGGAATTATCAGCACCTATGCCTAAATTTGCATGCACCATTTTTGTCCCGAATTTAATTTGGGATATCAACCAATTTCCCACATTCTGTTCTTTCATAAGAATGGCATCTTTCGGGCAGATTTGGCTACAATAACCACAACCTTCACAATCAAGGGGTTTAACGATGTATTTACCCTCAATTATGGGAATGGAATCGAATCGGCAAACCTCTGAACATCTACCGCATTTTATGCATTTGTTTTGGTCTATTTCTGCCAGAAAACCGCTGTAAAATTCTTCCGATTTCAGTTGCTGTGGTTGTAAGAGAAGATGCATATCGGCAGCATCTACATCACAGTCTGCTATTATAGCATCTTTCCCGCCGAAGTAGGCAAAAGATGCAGTGATTGAGGTTTTTCCGGTTCCTCCTTTGCCTGAGATAACAACTATTTCTTTCATTATGACACTTCCTGGCGATGTTCTAAAATAAATTCTCTTATTTTTTCCAGTTCAGTTTTAACTTCCGGAAAGGAAAGGTAAACAAGTTCTCCTCTGGAATATAATTCAGCTATTTTCCTATTATTGGGAATTTTTGCGATAACAGGTATATTTTTTTCGGCGCAATATTTTTCGACATTGGCATCTCCGATACCAAATCTATTTATGATAACACCTACTTTCTTATTCAATTCTTTCATCGTTTCAACCGCAATTTTGAGGTCGTGCAGCCCAAAGGGGGTTGGTTCAGTTACCAGTAGAACAAGATCGGCATTTTTAGTTGCTTCAATTACAGGGCAGGAAGTTCCTGGAGGTGAATCGAAAAGTTTCAATATATCAGATGGGAATAAATCGCTGACATAATCGATTGTTTGTTTTATTAAGGGTACTGCCTGTTCTTCCCCGATAATAAGTTTACTTTCGATGAAATCCAGGTTAATTGCTTTAAAATGTGTTAATTTTCCCATAATTCTGGGTTGCATCGGAAGTGATTTTGTCGGGCATAATTCACTGCAGGCATAACAACTATGGCACAATTCGGGGAATACCATTATCAATTTGTCTAATTTTATCACTGCATTAAAATTACATACTTTTTGACAATTACCGCACAAGATACAATCTTCTTTCACCCATTCCGGGATCATTTTGAACATATCTTTCTGCTTAAATATTTTACCGGAAATGAATAATCCGGAATTTGGTTCTTCAACGTCCAGATCGGCGAGAACAATGGGAGATTCAACCGCCAGAAAAGCTGCCAGATTTGTTGCAACTGTTGTTTTCCCGGTTCCGCCTTTTCCGCTTGCAATAGCTATTTTCATTAATAAGCCTTTTAATGTTTATTTATTCTCATCAGGCAATTTATTGTCGTTTATTGCCTTTTCTGCTTCATCTTCCACAACTTTGTATTCAGCATTGATCACAGTCTTTTTATTTTGTTTATCTTCTATTTTTTTAGAAGAATATAGTTTATTGACTATTTGTTTTATTTTACTATTATTACTCGTCAGATCCTTAATAACGGTTCCCGTTATCGCAGTTATTACAGTACTCCAGAAAGAATTTTTAAAATGGTTACTTTTGTTTCTTTTATTTCTGTATTTATAACCACCGAAATGGTTGCCGGGATTCATATAATCTCCTCATTTTTAAGGGAAAAGGCAGGTGAACTTTTCACCTGCCTAAGTGATTATTCGTCTTCTTTCTGCAATTCGGAGAGACGTTTCTCCAGGGTAGAGATTTCATTTTTGAGTGTTTCAATTTCAGTCTGAAGATATTTTTTTTCTGTTTCAGCTGAATACTGAGGAACAGCATAATTGGGGTACACAGGATAATCAAATCTTCTTCCGTAACCCATATTTCCAGAATAACCCCTGCCATAAAATCCTCTACCTCTACCTCCACGCGGGAGTCCTTTCGTAAATCCGGGAGAATCATAATTAGCGCAATATCCCAGACCACGTCCGGTCATTCTACCCATTCCATCAGGGCCTGTTCTGTCACCTCTCGGCATAATTACCTCCTTGTTTGATTTTGTTTCCAAAGTGGAATAAATTTTAAAATTAATGATCGCATAAATTAGCTCCAGATTCTAATCCTTCTGAAATATAAGTTTCCACCAGTTTTTTGGGATTATCTGAATTTAATCCGACGATTACTTCAATATTGTTTTGAGCAAAAAGCTGCTGAGCACGGCTACCCATACCTCCTGCAATTATTGCATTACAGCCTTGTGCTTTTAAAAAAGCTGGATATGAACCCGGTTCGTGGGGTGGAGGAGTGATAAATTCTTCCTTGATTATTTTACCTTCTGCTATTTCATATAGAGTAAATTTCTCACAATGACCAAAGTGAGCACATAAAATTCCGTTTGTTGTTGGTATAGCGATTTTTTTATTCATTACCTTCTCCATTTATTTTTTTTTGCATGAAGCATCATTTGATAATCTGGAACCAGAAAACCCGGTTCATTCTTAACCTCTGTTCCTATTATGGAAACCGCGGCAGCATTTACCATGTCCAAAGCCACCCGCCAAGTCAACCAGATGTTGTGAACCACAGGAAGGACATTCGTTAAATTGCTGTTCAATTTTAATATTGAACATATGACCACAATCCTGACACCGGATTACATTTCCCCGAAAATGAATATTTCCACCTTCGATAAATAATTCTTTTCCTTCAATTATAAACTCTGAAAATTTCTTTCTGGCCTTTTCTATAAGTCTGGTAAAAGTAGATCGTGAAATTCCCATTTCTTCTGCTGCTTCAGAGTGTTCCATATTCAGATAATCAGCTAAACGGATCGCTTCAAATTCATCCAGGTTCAAAGAAAGCTGCTCCAACTTCAATCTTCTAAAACCAACAGGTTTAAAAGAGGTGAAAAGGGGAGGCCTGAAAACCGATCTTTCTTTTTGGGGTCGCGACATAATTTTACTCCCTATTTTTTATTCAAATCAAAAATTATGAGCATATGTGCATATGTCAATAAAAATTTTGCGGTTTATATATTTATTTATTATAGAATTTGTTAATTTTTTCCAATAGTTCTATTCTTTTTTCCTCTGCTGTCTCTTCGCTGTCGAATGAGAGTGTGAATTTTGTGAATTCACTGCTTTCGTAACCGATATCGAAATAATATTCCTTCAATTTATTAGTGAATCCGACTTTGGAAATATAGGAGATTCTGGGAATTAAAATAGTGAAACCGGAATAGGTGGAATTGCTTAATTGGATTGCAGCTTTCATAATTAATGATTCCTTTAATTTATTTACTTAATAAGATATTTGAATTTCCGCTTTCATCCAAAATAAAATATGTGTCCTCTTTCCAGAGCAGAGCTTTGCCCTGCCTGCCTGTTTTAATTCCGGCATCAACGTTAATTATCTTATCTTCTTGAAAAGTGAGAATATCGTCATAAGTTGTATGTCCGACAATGATTCTTTCCGTTTTATACTTTGTCATGATTTCATTAATTTCCATCGAGGATATCAGATCGTATTTAGGATTTGAAATAAAATAACCTCTATACCAGAATGGACCCAGCGAGCCTTTCAATAATTCAGCCAGATCCAAATCTGCCAGGTTACCGTTTAAATATGCATAAACAGATTCATTTATTGCATCCGGGCTCGAAAAACAATCTGCTATCTGAGGAGAAATACCAGCATGAACAATAAGATCATCATTAATTTTCAGGCAGACAGGTCTTGATCTCAGCCAGTTTCCCAGCAAAGTGTTTTCTGCATAAAGCTCTTCCAATTTCAATTCCAGAATTTCAGTTGTTGTTATATATTTCGGGTTAACGTAGCGTAAGTCGTTTTCCAATATCATTAATTCATGGTTTCCCAGTAAAAAATGTACTTTTCCTCCTGCCAGTTTTGCCTGTTGAGAAAGTGAAAATATCAACCATAAGGATTCCGTAACTCCCGGTCCCCGGTCAAAAACATCTCCGGCTATTACAAGGTGTCCTGATCCCCAGATCCAATTCAATTTATCATCCGTGATCTTATTGCTGATAAGTAGTTTTTTGAATAAATCAAATTGTCCGTGAATATCACTTATAACTAGATATTGTGAAATATCAGTGAAGTGGTTTTTTCTTTCAGGCTGGAAGTTTTTAACTGCTGTCACATATTTGGAGATAGAATTTATGTATAGGTTATGCTTAGTCTCCTGCCAGGCTGCAATAAGTTTTAACACCTTGCCGTTTTGTATTTCCAGAACCAGCAGTGAATCTTTCTGATAAAAAACATAGGGTCCATCATTATCAAGAGAGTTTTCGTCAACCGTGAAAGTGATCTGTTGTGCAAAGATGGAAGTATAATAGAGTAGTATCAGAATAATAAATGCGGCTAATTTAGATCTATTTATAGTTCTTATCATACAAATATTAAGTACTCATAATTTAATTCGCTAGGTAGTTCTGAAGAAATAACCTCGTTCCTGTTTTATCGTCTCAATTTTTCCTTTTTCTAGTAAAATATTAAGATATCTGTTCAAATCGATGGTATTTAAAGCTAAAATGGCTTCAAGATCATCTGCAGTACAAGGTCTTCTGCGGATAGTTTCCAGGATTTGTTCCGTAATGTTCTGATTGAAATTTTCAGCTTTGTTTTTCTGCTTTGGTTGAGTAATTATCTCAACGGGCAGAGGTTTAAAAAATTCAGCGATTTGAACTATTTTCTCCCGATTTATACTTTCAATCCAGGGTTCTGTTCCGGGGCGGTCTAAAGAATTAAGTTGAACTTTATCAGGATTAATTCTGGTAACAGCGCTTTTTAGCAGGGTCAATTCTTGTTTTGTATCATTTATATCTGGGACCAGGAATATTTCCAGCCAGATCTCTCCAGAAAATTCTTTTCTAAGATCGACTAATCCTTTTATAACATCGTTGACATTTACTCCTTCCACGGGGCGGTTGATTTTTTGAAAGACAATTTCCGAAGCTGCATCCAGAGAAGGAAGGATCAGATCTACATCTATTATTTCATTTCTGATTCTTCTGGATGAGAACAGGATACCATTGGTTAAAAGGGCGATTTTGTACTCAGAAAATTCTGTTTTTAAAAATGATATAATTTCACCAATTCCGCTGTTAAGGGTAGGTTCTCCCGCTCCGGAAAAGGTAATATAATCCAGCTTTGGTTTTTGGGAGAGATAGTCTCGAAGTTCTGGAATAACATGTTTTACCGGAACATATTCCTTTCTTTCTGCGGTGAGAAGGGTTGTTTTTCCGACTTCGCAGTAGATACAGTTCAACGAGCAGACCTTGTGAGGAACCAGGTCAAGTCCCAGTGAAATTCCCAGCCTTCGGGATAGAACAGGTCCAAAAAGATATTTATAAACCATAATTGCTGATTACAGGATATTTCGCCTTGCTTAAACTTCTGATTTAATCAGTTTCTCGACTTTCAAAGCGATATTATTAACTTTATCCACTAATTCTGCAGCTTTAGTTAAGATATCGAACTTAAAATGTTCATCTTCTATACCTGGCATATTGATTTGAATATTAAGATAAGCAGATTTTGCGGCAGCATTTGCGGTTATTGCTGCGACTCCGGCATCGGACAAAGCATTTTTATTTCCGATTGAAGCGATATTTTCCGCCAGTTGAACAGCTTCGAAAGCAATTTCAAGTGTTTCCAGAGGGACAAGTATGGCATTTCTAGTGGAGTCCTGAATTGCCTGATCACGGATCTTCTGTTCCTTCTCAGTTTTTTTAGGAAGCTTCACAGCATCCATCATAGCATAAAAAGCCTGAGTGTCTTTATCTATGGCATAAAGGGAGCGTTCTTTGATGTCCTGACCTTTTTCAGCCAGTGCTTTTGTTTCTTTCCAGACTTTTTCATAACCTTTTTTGTTAAAGGTTAAGTTGGAAACCATAGCAGTTAAAGAACCGGAAATGGCGGAACAGAGAGCTGCCACACTTCCTCCACCGGGAGCAGGCGAATCAGAAGAAAGATCGTCAGCAAATTCGGATAATGTCATATTAACCAGATTATCTTTCGGAGCAATAGCGTATTCTATAACTTTTTCATTGGTATCGAATTCAGTCAGATCATCCAGACCCATGGATTGCACAGCAGTTTCAATAATCATTTTTTCAGGTATTCCGCAGCTTTCTTCCAGACGATCAAGATAATATTTTCCTGCCATTAAAATTGCATCTTTGGGAATAAGTCCTACTAACTCGCTGCCTGTAACCTGAATTCCTTTTTCAATTGCCAATTCCCTGACTTTTTCCAGTACCAGATGGGGAGGCGTAACTTTATAATTGGTTAAATTAATACTGATCTGAGCCCGGTTATATTCGTCTATATACCAGCCTACCGCCTTGCAGTGAGTAAAAAGACCCGCTTCTCTTAATTTATTGCCATCCTTATCTTTTACGATCTTGTTATTTTTGTCTCTCTTCAATCTGCCGCTTTCTCTGATTGTAAGTGCAAGATCATGAGCTTTTTTCTTATCTCTGGTATTCAGGTTAATGTTATAGGCAATTAAAAATTCTCGAGCTGAAACAGCTGTCGCTCCGGACCGCTTATTGAATTCGTGTGGGCCATAATCGGGTTTCCAATTTGAATCTCCAACCCTTTTTTCCAGTCCTTCATATTCACCTTTTCTAACTTCAGCCAGATTTTTCCATTTTGGTTTGGAAGCCGCATATTCATATAAATAAACTGGTATTTTCAGTTCTTCTCCAACTCTTTTTGCCAACCTGTGTGCAAATTCCACGCAATCTTCCATAGTGAGGCCTGATACTGGCACAAAAGGGCAGACATCAGTAGCTCCCATCCTGGGATGAGCACCGTGATGTTTACTCATATCTATAAGTTCGGAAGCTTTTTTTATCGCCTGAAAGGCAGCCTCGATAACCGGTTCCGGTTCACCTACAAGCGTGAATACGGTTCTATTAGTATCAGCCCCGGGATCCATATCAAGCAATATCGCGCCTTTAACAGACTTAATTGCTGCAGCGATCTGATCAAGGATCTTCAGATCTTTTCCTTCACTGAAATTGGGTACACATTCAACTAATTTCATCATTCCTCCAGGTTATATAGTTTATTATTTAATGCCAAAAATAATCTGTCCTAATCGTTTTTTTCA
>LKUH01000228.1 GCA_001412425.1 Candidatus Cloacimonas sp. SDB | reverse complement strand
ATTAAAAAATCAGCACTCCGGCAATTTTAAGGAAATCTCCATAATTGTTGCCGCTCGCAATGAAGAAAAAAATATCGGACAGCTATTACATATTCTTACTGAATTAGATTATCCTGCTGATAAATATGAAATAATTATAGCCGATGACAGATCGGAAGATAAAACAGCTGCCATAGTAAAGCAATTTCAAGGAAGATCTGCAAATTTACAGCTGGTGCAGGTGAAAGAAGAGGATTCCCGGCTGGCTGGTAAGAAAGGAGCTCTGGATCAGGCCATAAATAAAGCTTCCTATGAGTATCTGGTTTTTACAGATGCGGATTGTGTCCCCTCTAAACTGTGGCTGCAGGAAATCAATAAACAATGGACCAGTGAAATTGATTTCTGGGCTGGTTATTCTCCCTTAATAATTAAAAATCGATTTATATTTTTTCTTAAAAACCTGGAAAGAGCTGCGATATTCGCTGTTACTGCCGGCACTTTTGGCCTGAACTGGGGCGTTACCTGTACTGCCCGAAATATGGGTTATAGAAAAAGTGTTTTTACAAAAACAGAAGGTTTCGATGGTATCGGGCATATCAGATCCGGAGACGATGACCTGCTTTTACAGAAAATGAACAGGCAGATTAGAAAATTGAATTTTCTGTTTTCCCCCGATTCTATTGTCTGGTCTAAAGATGGAGAGGAATTTGAAGTTCAGATTGATCTGGAAACCAGGCGAGCTTCCAAATGGAAATATTATCCTGTCAGTATAAAGCTTCTTACTGCCTTTGTGTTTATTTATTATCTGTTTTTTTTAGCTGGAGTAGTATTTTTTATTACGGAAAATCTCTCTCTGAATTTATTTTTTTCGATTGTTCTGATTAAATTACTGGCAGAATTCTTATTTTTAGCCGTATTTTTATTGCGAATCCGTATGTTGAAACTTTTGCTGATTTTTCCCTTAGCAGAGTTGATTTACATTCCCTACTTCATTTATTTTGGGTTAAAGGGAACATTGGGGAAATATAACTGGAAATGAACTTTGAGGATTATCAGAAAAAATACAGATTGGAGTTCTGTAAATTCACTGAACAGAGAAATTCAAACCGCAGATTATGGAATATAAGTGATGAAACTGCAAGCTTTATATTTAAACTTGTTTTGAAACATAAACCGAAAAATATATTAGAGATTGGAACTTCTAATGGCTATTCCACCTTCTGGTTATCTCTGGCAGCGGAAGAAGTCGATGCCGCAATAGATTCCATTGAGGTTGATGAAAGTCGATACAGAATGGCTCAAGCAAATCTTCTTAACCGGAAGAATGTAAATTTGATACATGGACTTGCTGAAGATTTGATTCCCCAATTGACTGAAAAATATGATTTTATTTTTATTGACGCAGGTAAAATCGGGTATGTTAATTATATTCGTTTATTGGAGAACAAACTGAATCCGAGTGCAATAATTGTTGCTGATAATGTTATTTCCCATCGAGATACGGTTAGAGATTATCTTGACTATTTGCAGAATAATGACTTATTTGAAACTGAGACTCAAAATTTAGGTTCAGGTTTAGAAGTCTCAATTTACAATCCGAACAGTAATGAGGAGAGCTAATGCCAATACCTGTTATAATTGGAATTGCGGGCGGTACCGGTTCAGGAAAGAGTACAATAGCTGACGCGATCCAGCGGGAGATAAAGGATAACATAACCATAATAACTCAGGATTCTTATTACAAATCTTTTCAGAATCTTGCTAGATGTGAACGTGAAAAATTGAATTTCGATCATCCGGAAACTTTTGATAATGAATTGATGATTTCTCATTTAAAAGCTTTAAAACAAAGAGTTCCGGTTGAAATGCCGATTTATGATTTTGCTTCTCATTTAAGAACCAAAAAAACTATCCAGCTTAAACCTGCTAAAATAATCATAGTGGAAGGAATTCTGATCTTTGAAAATAAGAATTTAAGGAATTTGATGGATATCAAAATATTTGTTGATACTGATCCAGATATCAGAATACTGAGAAGAATTGAAAGAGATATGATAGAACGCCGAAGAACTCTGGATTCGATAATCGATCAATATCGCTCTACTGTAAGGCCGATGCATATAGAATTTGTTGAACCGAGTAAAAAATATGCTGACATAATCATCCCTGAGGGCGGTTATAACAAGATCGGTATAGGAATGATTATTTCTCAAATCAGAAACATATTAGGTTGAAAGGAGTTGATTATGGCTAATTTTTTACAGAATTTTGATCAACTTTTTGAAAAACTCCAGCAGATCAAGAATGTGGAAGAAAATCTGAGTAAAACGATTCGCTTTCTGGAAGGAGAAATTAATTTCCAAAGCCTGGGTATTTTTCTGAAAGTACCAAGATCTAATATTTACCGGTTGAAAATTAGCCGCAAAATTAGTCATCATTATGCCAAAACACAAATTTTTGAAGATGATGAAAAATTGATCTCAGAACTGAAACAATTTGCCCTGATTGAATATAAAGAACCCGAAGAAAAAGTTAAATTCGAATGGAATTATTCTCACCTGGTAATAAATCCTCTGCATAATAATAAAATCTTCAGAGGTTTTATTTTCCTGGATAAGAGTGCAGGCGAATTCAGTGAAGATGAACTGCTAAAAATTCGACTTATCTCTAAAATGATCAGTATTATTATTGATATTGACATATTACGTAATGAAATAGCACACTCAAAAAATCTGGATGAAATAACGGGATTCTATACTTACAGCGCTTTTTATGAGCGAAGTGAAGCCCAATTCACTTTGATGAAAAGATATAACCGTCCTTTAACAATTGTGATCCTGAAAATAGATGATTATGAAAAAATAGTGCAGACTATCGGAAAAGAAAAAACCGATTTATTGATCAAATCAATTGCTCAGACTATAAAAAATAATATCAGAACTTCTGATATAAGGGGCAGATTGTACAGGGATCTTTTTGGTATTTTAATGCCGGAAACAGATACAACCAAGGGACTGGCAGCAGTAAAAAGGATGGATGAATTGATCAGTCAGATTCCTGCCATGGAGAATAGAAATATAGGTTGGGGATTACTGGAACAGAGTGGCAGGATCAATAATATTGATGATTTTTTCGCTTCAGCCAGAGAAGCGGCTGTTGAATCATGTCGCAAATCAGTTTATAAATATACAGTGTATCAGGAATAAACTTACCGGTTAATAAGTTGTTTCATTGTATGAACAGCTTCTGCCAGCCCGGTGAAAACGGCTCGGGAAATAATACTGTGTCCGATATTAAATTCTTCGCATATTTGCAATTCCACCAGTCTAAAAATATTATGATAATTTAAGCCGTGTCCAGCTACTACTCTCATTTTGTTTTGCTTAATTAATCTGGCAGCTTCCTGGATTCTGGCTACTTCTTTGTTTATGGCATTGATATCTTTCAGGTTGGCATATCTTCCAGTATGTATTTCCACTGCGTTGGCACCGATTTCGGCAGCAAAATTGATCATTTCCAGATCGGGTTCTATAAATACACTGACTTCAATACCTGATTTTTTAATTTGTTCAATATAATTCCGGTGTTCTTCAACCAGCAGCAATCCACCTTCAGTTGTGAGTTCTTCCCGTTTTTCCGGAACCAGTGTTACGGTATCGGGTTTAACAGAACAGGCGATCTCCAGCATTTCTGGTGTTGCAGCCATTTCCAGATTCAATTTTGTCTGCACAGTATTGCGAAGCAATTTCAGGTCTCTATCCTGAATATGTCTTCTATCTTCTCTCAAGTGAATTGTAATTTGATCTGCACCATTTTGTTCGGCTATAAAAGCTGCCTGTAAGGGTTCAGGTTCAATACCAAGCCTTGCCTGTCGTAATGTTGCCACATGATCTATATTAACACCTAATTCTACCATTTCAGCTCCTGTTCAGTAATTTTACAGTTGTTCTTCAAATATTTTAATTAAGGCATTGCTTCTGAGTTTTTTTAGATGTCTTATCAGTTTTAGCTCTGAGTCGATCTGTTTTAGCCTTTTTAAAAGTGCGTCTTTAACATCTTCGAATTTTGCGGTAGTGCTTTCTTTATGATCTGTTATCAGAATAAGGTGATAACCAAATTTTGTTTTTATCGGATCGGAGATTTCATTTACTTTCAATTTGAAGCAGGCTTCTTCAAACTCCGAGACCATTTTACCTCTCGGAAAATAACCCAGATCTCCACAATTACAATTACTGGGACAATCCGAATAATTTTTCGCTTCTCTTTTGAAATCCTCCACATTATGAATTTTTTCTTTCAATTTTGTAAGTTTTTTCAAACCATCAGGATCTGAATTATCGATAAAAATATGTGAAGCTCTAACCATATCCTGAGTTACAAATACATCTTTATTTTCTAAATATACTTCTTTCAGTTTCTCCAGAGAGAAATTTTGATCTGATTGAAAATAATTTTTAATATAACTTTTGATATATAATTCATCTTCAATTCTTTGCCGTAATATATTTTCAGTTATTTCCATTTCATTAAGTGCTTGATTAAATTCTGCTTCATTATCAAATTCCATGATGAAATCCAGGTATTTTTGTTCAACCTCATCCTTAGTGATTTCAATATCTGAAGTACGAGCCATTTTTAATAATAAACAAGCATCTATTAAATTATTAATTGCCATCTTTTTGGAATCAATATTTGATTCATGAAGGTGCATTTTTTCCAGTACTTTTTGCAACTCAGCCTGATATTCAAAATCTGTAATTTCATAATCATCAACTATAGCAACTATCATAAGTTCTCCTTAACGAATCTCCGATGTCTTTGTAAATCTGTGAAAAGTTAATACTGCTTGCGTCTAATGTCAAATCGAATTCAATTTTTTTTAACCAGGTTAACTGCCTTTTTGCATAATTTCTGGTATGCTGTTTTGCCAGTTCCAGACATTGTTTCAAATCTGTCCCCTTTTGTAAATAGGGAATAAATTCCTGATAACCTACTGATCTCAGTCCCGGATCATCTTCTTTATATCCTCTATTGAGAAGATCCTCGATCTCATTTAACAACCCTGATTCTATCATTTTATCAAGCCGTTCATCGATCTTCCTGTAGAGTATTTCTCTGTCCCGACTCATCAAAATATTGTAGGACTGTAAACCTGTTTCAGACTTCTGTTTTTGCCAGTAATGGGATATTGGCTGTCCGGTAAATTCATAAACTGATATTGCCCTGAGTAACTTCTGTCTGTCCTGAACATTTATTCTGCTGGCAGCTGCAGGATCAACAGATGTTAAATAATCATAAAGCTGCTGATTATTTTTTTCCTGATGTTTTTTGATCAGATCTTTTTTAATATTCCCGGGAATTTCCGGAATAATAGCCAGTCCTTCCAGCAACGATTTGATGTAAAATCCTGTACCACCGACAATAAGCGGTATTTTCCCCTCATCATTTAATCCGCAGATGATGCTGCGAGCAGCACGGGCAAATTTACCAGCATTGTAGTATTGATCAGGAGTAATAATATCAATGAGGTGATGCTGGACTTTTTTGCGGTCTTGGGGAGAAGGTTTTGCCGTGCCGATATCCATAAATTTATAGATCTGGCGGGAATCAGCTGAGATGATTTCGGTATTCAGATATCGGGCTAGTTCCAAAGCAAAATTGCTTTTTCCGGAAGCAGTTGCTCCTTGAATGGTTGCTACAAATAACGATTTAGGAACTGACATCAAACTCTTTTGAATTTCTTTTCGAAATCATTCATGGTCATTTTCAGGATTAAAGGTCTGCCATGAGGACAGAAATAGGGTACTTCGCAGGCAAAGAGGTCATTAATGAGAGCCAGCATCTCTTTTTTCCCCATTTTTCTTCCGGCTTTAACAGCAGCTTTACAGGCTACCGATTTTGAAATACTATCTCTGAAATCTTCAGTCTCGGTAAATTCTTCTTCCAGGTTTTTTAATATTTCGATAAAGACATCTCCCCCATCCCAATTCTCCAGTTCAATGGGAATTTCATCAATTACCAGCGAATTTCCGCTAAAACTTTTCAGGTTGAAACCTATTTTACGGAATATTTCCATATTTTCAGATATAAGGGAAGGTATTGTTTTACTCAGGTAAGGTGGAAGATCAATCACAATGGGAAAAAGTAGTTTTTGTGACTGAGCTGGAGCTCCGTGAATCCTGTGCAGAATTTTTTCATACAATATTCTTTCGTGAGCAGCATGTTGATCAATGATCATCAGACCTTCTTCGATCTGAACGAAGATATAGCTCTGATGCAGCTGCCAGGGATTGATTATCTCTTCTTCAGATCTGAGAAAAATATCATTTCTGGAAGGTGAAAGTTTCTTTTCCAGAATTTTATCAGTTTCACTTTCAACTTTAAAAATATCTGGTTGATATAATTGTTCGAATTCTTTTTTCACATCTGAGAATCTTTTTCTGTCAGTTTTCTGAGAAAAGATCTTTGATTCAAGATCAGTAGGTCTGCCGGAAGTTTCAATGGAGGTTAGTTTCTGTTTCACGCTGGAATATTTTCTATTTTCATATTCCAGAAGAGCATTTGTTAAAGTACTTTTAACAGCAGTATGCACAATTCCTGGATCTATGAACCTGATCTCAAGTTTGGCAGGGTGCACATTGAAATCCACCTTTTCCGGACTGATCTTAAGGAACAGAAGGTAAGGAGGAGTTTTACCCTGCTGGAAGATACGATACTTTTTAATAAAGGGTTCATAAGCAGTTTTTATAGCATGAAGAATGATCTTGTCCCGGATAAACCTGCCATTTACAAAAATATACCTGTAATCGAAGATATTCTCAGCTTCGGATTCCAGACCTCCTATGAAACCGTCGATGGTGATGAATTCCCTGGTTGACGAAATTTTGAACATATCCTGCTCATAAAAATCAGAACCAAATATTGCCTGCATTCGCTTCAATTTGGTCTCTACGATTGGATAATTGAGTTTTTCTTTTCCATTAGAGATAAATTTGAAATGGATCTGCGGATAGAGTATTGACTGGTAATGAATATAATCGAGTATATGTCTGTATTCAACCTGTTCTGATTTAAGAAATTTTCTTCGGGCTGGAATATTAAAGAACAATCTCTTCACAGATATATTTGTTCCTAAATTGGCAGATGTTTTGGACAGGTTAGTAAATTTCCCCCCTGAAAAATCAATTCTGGTGGCAGTATCATTTTCAGCGGCTCGAGTGATCATGGTTAACTCGCTTACAGAAGCAATACTTGGTAAAGCTTCTCCTCTGAATCCAAGTGAAGATATATTGAAAATATCTCCGACTGTTTTGATCTTACTGGTGGCGTGTCTTTCAAAGGATTGGAGAGCATCGTCTTCCGACATCCCGGAACCATTATCAATTACCTGAATTGATCTTTTACCGCCATTTTCAATATTTATCGTGATCTGATCCGCTTCTGAGTCAATCGAATTTTCTACTAATTCCTTCACAACGGAGACAGGTCTTTCTATAACTTCTCCAGCTGCAATCCTGTTGGCAACTTCTTCGGATAAGATCTTTATTTTTCCCATATAGTCCTCAAATAATTCAACCTCGAACAAAAATTCAGTATTAGCAAAATCAATTAAGGACAAGATAATGTCAACTAGAGAAATGAAAAACAGAACTTATTTTTCCTGATTTATTAAGAACAAAGGTATTGGAATTTGGAAAATTATTTTTAAACATTTCTAGTAGAAGAATAATTTTTTATTCAAAACACGAAATATTAATATTACAGGATTATTCTATTCTATCACTAGAACCTTAGCACCGCGGATCTTACCTCTTTTCAGTTCCCTTAAAGCTGTATTGGCATCTTCAAGTTTGTATTCTATAAACTCGGGTTTTAAAGGTATTTCAGCTGCCAGTTGTAAAAATTCTTCGACATCTTTACGGGTAACATTAGCGACACTTTTAATTTCTTTTTCCAGCCACAGATGCTCCTGATAATTTATTCGAGTCAGGTAATCTTGATCATTAGCTTCTTTACGAATGGCATTTACCACAAGCCTGCCTCCGGGAAGAAGGTTTTTAAGAGCTTCTACAACTGGGCGCCAGGCGGGTGTAGTGTCTATAACAGCCTGTAATTTTACAGGTGAAAAATCAGCAGTATCCCCAGCCCAGGCTGCACCCAATTCCATAGCAAATTTCCTTTCTTTTAAATTACGGGCAAACACATAAGTGCGTGAATCAGGAAATTTTTGCTTCATCATTTTCAATACAAGATGTCCTGATCCACCAAAACCGGTTAGACCCAGATCCTGTCCGTTTCTCAATCCTGTCAGTTGCAGTGAGCGGTAACCTATTGCACCGGCACAAAGCAAAGGAGCGGCTTCCTGATCAGAGAAAGTATCAGGTATTCTGTAGGCAAAATCTTCCGGAACTGTCATGTATTCTGCATATCCTCCGTTTGCATCTCTGCCGGTAGCTTTAAAATCGCTGCAGAGGTTTTCATGACCGGATAAGCAGAATTGGCAAATCCCGCAAGCAGAATAGATCCAGGCTACTCCTACTCTTGTCCCCAAATTGAATTTCTTAACTTTCTTGCCTTTAGAAACAACGTCTCCTACTACTTGATGGCCCAATATAATCGGCAGAACTGGCGGAGAAGTGCGGCCTTCGATCTCATCCAGTTCGGTATGACAGACTCCGCAGCAGGAAACTTTCAGCAGGATTTCATTATTCTCTGGTTCAGGTTTTTCCAGTTCGGTAAATTTCAAAGGTGAATCTTCCAGGTTAAGATCACAGATCTTATTGAGTACCATTGCTTTCATTATTTCCTCCTAGGAATAGTAGAATTCCAGGGGCAGGAAAAAATATCAAACTAAATTTAGACAAAAAAAACCTGCCGCAAATTTACACGGCAGGTTTATCTATTATTGCTTGTTATAATTTATTCTTCAGCCATTTTCTTGTATTTCAAATAACGTTCTTTGGCGTATTTTTCGAACTCTTCACGATAATTATCTACTTTTTCAGGGAAAGTTCTTTCCAGTGAAGTATATCTTTTTTCGCCTTTTAAGAAATCAACAACCGGTATGGTAGGTTCTTTGGAATCAAGCTGCAAAGGATTTTTACCTGCTTTCTTCAATTCCGGATTATATCTGTAAAGTAACCAATAGCCGCTATCCACAGCTTTCTTTTCTTCTTTCTGAGTTTTTGTCATATCTATTCCGTGATTAATACAGGGTGCATAGGCTATGATAATGGAAGGACCATCATAAGCTTCAGCTTCACGAATGGCTTTCAGTGCCTGGTTTTTATTAGCACCTAAAGCAATGGAAGCCACATAGACATAACCGTAGCTCATCATCATCAAACCCAGATCTTTTTTCACCGTTTTCTTACCTGATTCAGCAAATTTCGCTACAGAACCCAGCGGGGTAGATTTAGAAGCCTGTCCGCCTGTGTTGGAATAAACCTCGGTATCAAGAACGAGAATATTCATATCCTTACCGGAAGCCATTACATGATCGACTCCGCCAAATCCGATATCGTAAGCCCAGCCGTCCCCACCGAAAGACCAGACAGATTTTGGAATGAAATAATGCTGCAGTTCAATAACTTTTTTGATGAGAAGATCACGATCGTCCTGGTAAGAATCATTTTCTTTTTGCAGCAGTTGTTGGATTTTTCTGGCATTTTCTTTATGAGTTTCTTCTTTGGAATTCCAGTTATCAAGAGCCGATTTAAATGCTGCTTTTAGTTCGGAACTGATTTCTTTATCCATTAAAGCTTCAACATTTGCTTTCAATTGTTTAGAGTTAGAAGCAACAGCCAGGCTCATACCGAATCCATATTCCGCATTGTCTTCAAATAGACTGTTAGCCCAGGTAGGACCGTAACCCATTTTATTCTTACAGTAAGGTATGGTCGGGAATGTACCGCCCCAGATGGATGAACAGCCGGTTGCATTGGCAATGATCATTCTATCGCCGAATAGCTGAGTGATCAGTTTAACATAGGGAGTTTCACCACAGCCGGCACAGGCACCGGAGAATTCCAGCAGTGGTTGTTTAAATTGACTTCCTTTTACTGTTGTCTCACTGTTGGAACCCATTACATCATTAGGCAGAGCATCGAAGAATTCTGCGTTTACCGCTTCACCTTTTTCCCTTTCTTCCTGGATTGGTTTCATTTCCAGAGCAGATTTCGGACATTCCAGGACGCAATTCATACAACCCTGACAATCTTCAATGTACACCTGCATTGTATATCTGTACACATCTTTATCCTTTCCGGCTGCCGGGATACTTCTGAAAGATTCTGGAGCGTCTTTCAAATCTTCTTCTTTGATTAATTTTGGTCTGATAGCGGCATGGGGACAAATAATGGAACATTGGTTACATTGAATACAGTTTTCAGGGATCCAGTGCGGAACAAAAGGAGCTACTCCCCTTTTCTCCAATCGGGCTGTTGCTGAGGGCACAAAACCGTCGATCGGCATTTGGGAAACAGGTATATCATCACCTTTTTCCCGCATTATCTTTTCGATAACATTTTTAATGAAATCGGAAGAATCTGCCGGAACAAGTTTTTTGACTTCGGTATAATTTTTAGGAAGTTCAGCAGGAACAGGAATTTCGACAAGTGCTTCGTTGGTTTTATCAACAGCTTTCCAGTTCATCTCAATAATTTCCTGACCTTTTTTCAGGTAAGCTTTTTCAATAGCCTTTTTGATCATTTTAATAGCTTCTTCTCTTTCCAGGACACCTGAAATTAAAAAGAAAGCAGTTTGCATAACCGTGTTGATCCTGGTTCCCAGACCAACATCGTTGGCTATTTTTAAAGCATTTATGTTATACAATTTTATCTTCTTTTCAATTATGGTTTTCTGCATATCTTGAGTAAGATTTTCGAAAACAGTGTCCGTGTCCCAGATAGAATTGAGCAGAAAAACACCATTTTCATTGATCCCTTCCAACAGGTCGTAACGACCGATAAAAGCCTGATTATGGCAACCGATGAAATCTGCATTTACAACCAGATATTCAGATTGAATGGGAGTTTTACCAAAACGCAGATGAGATCGTGTTATACCACCTGATTTTTTGGAATCGTACTGGAAATAGCCCTGCGCGTACATATCGGTATTATCACCAATTATCTTAATGGAATTTTTATTGGCACCTACTGTTCCATCAGAGCCAAGACCCCAGAATTTGCAGCTTTTAGTTCCCTTGGGCAGGGTATTGATATGTTCTGAATAATCCAGGGAAGTATTGCTGACATCATCATTAATCCCAACCGTGAAATCATGTGTACATTTCCCATCGAGGTGTTTATAAACCGCATTAACCATGGAAGGTGTAAATTCTTTGGAAGAAAGTCCGTATCTGCCACCGATCACAGTAATATCTTTCTTGTCTTTCAGAGCAGCAACAACATCAAGATATAAAGGTTCCCCAATAGAACCACATTCTTTTGTCCTATCCAGAACTGCAATTTTCTTAACTGATTCCGGAATTGAATCAATAAATGCGTTTACGGAAAATGGACGATATAATCTTACTTTGAGAAGTCCAAATTTCTGCCCTTTTTTATTGAGATAGTTTATAGTTTCTTCAATTGTCTCTACACCGCTTCCCATGGCAATTATCAATTTATCAGCATCGGGAGCGCCCACATAATCGAACAAATGATATTGTCTGCCGAGTACTTTAGCAACTTTGTCCATGTATTCCTGTACGATATCTGGTGTAACCTTGTAGAGATTGTTAGTTGTTTCACGTCCCTGGAAAAAAACATCGGGATTTTGAGCACCGACTTTAATTCTCGGTTTTTCCGGATTCATGGCTCTATTTCTGAAATCTTCCACATATTCAATTTCTATGAGATCTTTTATCGTGTCATAATCTATCATCTCAACTTTCTGAATCTCATGTGAATTTCTAAAACCGTCAAAGAAATTAAGAAAAGGAACTTTGGATTTGAGTGTGGCCAAGTGTGAGACAATTCCCAGATCCATAATTTCCTGAATAGAACTGGCGGCCATGAGACCGAAACCGGTATTTCGAGCTGACATCACATCCGAATGATCTCCAAATATGGAAAGAGACTGAGAAGCTAAAGAACGAGCTGTAACATGAAATACGGTTGGTAACATTTCACCCGCAATTTTATGCATATTGGGAAGCATCAGCATAAGACCCTGTGAGGCTGTGAAAGTGGTTGTAAAGGCACCGGCAGAAAGTGATCCATGAACAGCTCCCGCAGCACCTGCTTCAGATTGCATTTCGACCACATCAACTATCTGTCCGAATATATTCTTGCGGTTATTAGCAGCCCAGGCGTCTGCTATCTCACCCATAGGTGAGGAAGGTGTAATAGGGTAAATTGCAGCTACTTCACTGAAAGCATAAGCTACATGCGAAGCAGCAGTATTACCGTCAATTGTTGACTTTTTAAATTTTTTCATAATTACTCCCATCTATCTTTTTTACTAAAATTTATGCCAAATTTATACTCACTTAAATAACGTCAATAAATTAAATAAGAATGGATTTTCAGGCATTTTATCAGAAATTAAGTTTTAGTGTTATTCTATACTAAAATTTGGAATCAGATACTGAAATTGATTGGGAAGCTCTGTTTCGGCACTGATTAATTCTTTTATCTTCTGGATCTGCAGATCGATATTGTAAGCTTGAGAAGGATTACTTATTGCCCTCAAATCATGATAAAGGTACCAGGAAATGAGATATTGTTTTTCCTGAAACAGGATCTCCGCTAACGAATTAATTATTTCATTTCGATTTTTATGATGAGGATAATGCAAATATAACTGAATCAGGCAGTTTCTGGCTGTATCGATTCGGTTCAGTGTGTAATTGGCAATATAACATAAAAATAAAGCATTTTCATTTAGTAGAGAGTCCTGCAAAGAAATTATGGGGTCCAAAATGGTTAAAGCTGAATTATAATCTTTCAAAAAAATATAATTTGCTGCAATTTTCAAATCGAGTTGAAATTTTTCCTGGGCATCGGTTTCGCTGAGAATGGTATTATAAACATCGTTAGCTTCTTCAAATAAATGGGCTTCTTCGTAAATTTCAGCCAGCAGGAACAATAAATTTGTCCTGTAATCATCGTCCTTTAACTCGTTAATTATTTCCGAAATTATTTCAATTCGATTGATTATCTCCTGTCGGGAGAGACAATCCTCTAATTGAGTCAAACTAAGATCTTTCAGTGCTTCATTCGGGGAGTGGATGATAAGCAGAGATAATGTTTCAGAAGCTTTTTCCCAATTTCTCAGGCCTTTGTAACTTAATGCCTGATAGTATTTTAGTGAGTCCGAAACATAATTTTCCTGTTCCAGGTATTCTATATAATTAATTACTGTTTCGTATTCATTTTTTTCCAGATAGAATCTGATCAGCTGCTGATCATAATTACCTGTTTGATCCGAAATCTCCGTGGTTTGAGCCTGTAAAATTACTGCCCAAAACAGCAGAAGCAGGACAATTGATTTAATTAAATTATTTTCCAACCAGTAATGCAGCACCTAAAGCTCCTGTAATAAAAGAATTATCGGGTACAATTATTTCTGTATTAAGAATTTTTGACAAACTATTCTTTAATCCTTCGTTAAGAGCAACTCCCCCCGTGAAAACCACGGGTTGTGACCAAGGCAATTGTGAAATTAGATTCTTAGTTCTTTTGGCTATAGATAAATGTATGGCATTTATAATGTTAGCGATTTTTTCATTTTGAGCTATCAGGCCAATTATTTCCGACTCGGCAAAGACAACGCAGGTGCTGTTCATCAGTAAATCCTTATCGCTATCTGCACTGACTGCAGCCAGATCATCGACTGTCAATTCCAGTATATTAGCTGCCACTTCCAGGAAGCGGCCAGTACCGGCTGCACATTTATCATTCATGACAAATTGTTCTATCCTGCCCTGTGAGTTCATCAGGATGACTTTGGAATCCTGACCTCCGATATCGATAACGGTTTTTGCCTGGGGAAAAAAATAACGTACTCCAGCAGCATGGCAGGAAATCTCAGAAATTATTTGATCTGCAAATTTTACCCTATTTCTGCCATAACCTGTGGCACAGATCTTTTCGATCGCTTTTTTACTTAAACCGGTTTCAGATAGAGCTGATTCAAATAATTCTACAGCGGTAGATCCGGGATTGATTCCGGTTGTTTGAACAGAGCTGAACAGAATCGATCTATTTTCAAGCAGCACGATCTTTGCAGTTCGTGAACCTACATCTATTCCGCAGGTAAAGGTTTTATTTATCAACTTACACCTTCCCTATCCACTGCTTTACCAGATCTGGAAGAATTTCTCCTGAGAGTCCTTTATAAAAATCATCCAGATATAACAGATTGGCTGGTTCTTCCAGATTTATTCCTACTGTATGAGCACCACAGGATTTTGCTATGGGCAGTAATTGAGCTGCAGGATAGACTATTCCGCTGGTTCCTATCACCAGGAAAAGATCGAGTTTGCTCATAATCTGCTGGATCCTGTTCAGATGATAGGGAATTTCACCAAACCAGACAATATCAGGCCTCAAATATCCCCGGCATTTTGAGCAGACAGGTATTTCCAGATCCAGATCAATATCTTTCATCAAAAACCTGTTGTTGCAATCACTGCAGAAACATTCGTATAGAGATCCATGCATTTCTATAACATTTTTATTCCCTGCTTTAAAATGGAGTCCATCAACATTCTGAGTAATCAAATTGAAATTATCACCCAGAAAATTTTCCAGTTCAACCAGGGCAACATGAGCAGGATTTGGTTTCACCTGAGCTAACTGAAAATACCTATCTTTATAAAATTTCCAGACTAGTTCCGGGAATTGCCTAAAAGCTTCCGGTGTGGCTACATCTTCAACCCGGTGGTTTTCCCATAAACCGTTATTGTCCCTGAAGGTCTTCAATCCTGACTCAGCACTAACTCCCGCTCCGGTAAGGACTACAATCTGGCTTTTTGGGTTTAATTTTATTTTCATATCTTTCCTCTAGGTGAGAGTATGAATGAAATAATTTTCCGGATCAAAATATTCTGCCGCGATCTGATGTATTTGATCAATACTCACATTCTCCAGTCTTTCATTTCTTTGGAGATAATAATCATAGCTGAACCCGAGAGTCTGTAGCACAGATAATGTCTGAGCCCTTGACAACATACTCTCTTCATCCATCAATCTCTGGCCTCTGATAAAATTCTTGGTTTTAGTGAGTTCGTAAGCGCTAATTCCGTTCATTTTTATATTATCTAAAACTGAAATAATTGATTCAACAGCTTGCTTTTCCTTTTTTTTATCAACAATTGCAGTTATCAGAAAGTAACCCAGACTTCTGAAAGACCTGAATTCAAACTCAACTGAATAGGCCAGTCCCAGTTTTTCTCTGATTTCTGTAAAAAGGAGAGAATTCATGTCTCCACCGATCATTTGGGCCAGAACATGAAAAGCGGTATTCTTCTCAATTTCCAGAGCATTGCAGCCAAACCCGCCGATATTGATGTAGCACTGATTCAAACCTCGTCGATGTTTTTTGTATCTGCTGGCTCCTGGTTGATAGATCGGTATCTGTTCTCTGCGTCCATTGAGTTTATCGGCAGGAGGGAATAATGCTCTACAAGTATTAAGAATAAGTTCCAGATCAAAATCTCCGACTATGGAAAGGGTCATATCGGTATAATTATAATATCTTTTATACCATTCCGAAACTTTCTTCTGAGTAAATTTTCTGACCGTTTCGTTGGTACCGAAACTGCTGATCAGATTGCTTTTTTTGTTAAAGATCATTTCTTTCCAGAGCCGGCTGGCATAATATTGGGGATAATCTTTGATCCGATTAAAATTACTTAAATTGGTTTGTTTCAGATTTTCCAGGTGATTACGAGGAAAAGTTGGTGTCAGAATGACATCAGAAAGCAGTTCCAGAGCTATATTCAGTCTTTCCTTGAAACAATTAATGTTAATTGAAGTCGTTTCAGATTTAGGTGAAATTCCTATCTGAATACCATTTTCATTACTGTAGTTCAGAAGCTGTTCGTAATTTCTCTTTTCATTTCCGTAAAGCAGTAAAGCTGAAGTTAATAAATTTAAGCCCAGTTGATGCAGATCTTCATTTAACTGTGAGACTTCACTGGTCAGCGAAATTCCCAGGGTTGGTTTACCGGTAACCTTCTTTAAAATAATTTTCATGCCGTTGGGTAGCGAATCAATAAAAACATCTGATTTGTTTGATGATACTTTTAATACCGAAGTTTTTTTCTGAATAATCCGATCAATTGATTTCTTATCAACAGCGGCTTTTCCAATATGATAGATCTGTAAAAAATCCGGTTTGTAGTATTCATCTATCACCTT
>LKUH01000227.1 GCA_001412425.1 Candidatus Cloacimonas sp. SDB | reverse complement strand
CTGATAATTTGTATTTTTGGGGGGATGGGTGTTATTTTCATTACGGTGAATTCAGCTTCGCCAGCTGGCAATTTCCAGCTTTTAAACAATAAATTGGAAGTTACATCCAGGGGTCTGATTTTGGTGTTGTTGATCGTAATAGTATCGGTGGGAAAAAAGCCTGTTTCTCTGAGAATCTGCATTATCTGAAGATGTCCCGGATAACGGAGAGTTTTTTCTTTCATATTGGGAATATCAATTGTAGAGAGCAGAGTGCGCAGTCCGTCGCTGTTGAATGATTCCAGGGTGCCGATTTCAGCAAAATCAACATATTCCGGATCAGAGGAGCGGGTCTGGTTATGATACAGTTATTCTCTTTATAGCGGGCGGGGCGAGTGTATTCTTCCAGGACATCACTGGGAGAAAAGGGAGCTTTATATTGATAAGGCCAGACTCTTTTCACCGGTAAACCTCCGACAAGGCAGATAAAATTATTGATTTTCATTTTTTTGTGATAATATCCCAGTATCATATTACTCATTCCTGGAGCTACTCCGCAATCGGTAACAGCGGTAACGTTCTTGGTTTTAGCCAGATCATCCAGCAGGAAAGGATCCTCCGGGAAAAAGGCAATATCCACTACATTCTTACCTGATTGGATAATGGTTTTAAGAGTTTTAAAGCCCATGAATCCGGGAACAGCATTAATTACAAGATCAGCCTTTGCTATATAATCCGTAATATTTTTTTTCAGGGAAAGATCTTTTTTTATAGTAGTAATATTTGGATTATCTGCAAGTTTATGCAGATTTTTTTCCGCGATATCAACAACAGTAACCTTATGAACTGCTGACAAATCTCTGGCAATGGCTCTTCCCACCATACCTGCACCCAGAAGGGTAATTTTTTTCATAGCACCCCCTTTTTCTTATATGAATTTTGCCGCTACGCTGGCAGGCAGAGAATTTTTGTAAAATAAAAATTTAATCTACGGCAAAAAGTAATAATTTTAGCTGAGAAATAATTGGTTTAAAATAAATTTTGAATACCCGATAATCCTTTGTCCTAAGTTAAAATTCAGCTTGACTCTGGAATAAGAAGAAAAATTAAATACACTTTAATTTAAATAAGAATAATGAAACAGGAAGTAATAAATTAGAGAAAATGATAAATTACAGGTGAAATCGTGAATTTTCAGGAAATTATTTTAAAATTACAGCAATACTGGGCGGAAAATGGTTGTAATGTGCTGCAACCTTACGATGTGGAAATGGGAGCAGGAACGTTTCATCCGGCAACATTTTTTGGAGCTCTGGGAGAAAAGCATACTTCAATTGCTTATGTTCAACCTTGTCGAAGACCCAAGGACGGGCGTTATGGAGAAAACCCTAATCGTCTTCAGCATTATTACCAGTTCCAGGTTATCATTAAACCTTCTCCTGACGACATACAGAATCTCTATTTAAAAAGCCTTCAGGTTATTGGGATCGAAATTGAAAAGCATGATATCAGGTTCGTGGAAGATGATTGGGAATCGCCCACACTGGGTTCCTGGGGTTTAGGCTGGGAGGTCTGGCTGGATGGAATGGAAATTTCTCAATTCACTTATTTCCAGCAGGTGGGGGGTCTGGAAGTTTTTCCGGTAAGCGTGGAGCTCACCTATGGTTTGGAAAGACTGGCCATGTATATTCAGGATGTGGATGATTTCAGGGATATCAGGTGGAATGACAGGACAAAATACGGAGAGCTTTATTTTGCCAAAGAGGTAGAATTTTCTGAATACAATTTTAATTCAGCTCAGGTGGACCATTTGTTTGAACTGTTCAAAGACTATGAAAAGCAGACTGCCGACCTGCTTAGCAAGAAACTGGTTTATCCCGCCTATGATCTGGTTTTGAAATGTTCTCATGTTTTTAATCTTCTGGATGCTCGAGGAGTAATAGGCGTTACGGAAAGAGCTTCCTATATTGGCAGGATCAGAACTATAGCTAAAGAATGTGCGGTTAGTTATCTGGAAAAATATTGTAGTTGATCCGAAGATGAAGAAATCATATTTTATCTTAATAATAAGTTTAGTTGTTTTCCAGCTCTTTACTCAAGAGGTTAATCCGGATAAATCTTCTAAAAATCTGCCTGATCAGGAAAGAATTGAATTACTGCTAAGAATGGCGGAGGAATCAATTCCGGGCTCATTGGATAAAGCCAGAACTTATACAACACAGGCACAAGAACTTTCACGTCAGTTGAATGATATTTCAAATCAGGTTCAAGCTATTCTGTTACTGGGGGAAATATATAAAACCCAGGGTAATTATATTTCAGCTTTCAGAGAATTTTATCAAGCTCTGGAGCTGGCTGAATTAAATAAAAAAGACCATTGTATTATAGATTCTTACATATATTTAGCGAAATTTTTTAATGAATTGGACGATTTTGATGAAGCCACAAAATATTTATTTAAAGGACTGGACAGGGCGAAACACATACGGGATAATAAAAGATCAGCGAAAGCGAACATGGAGTTAAGTTATAATTACTTCTATAAAAAAGAGTATGATCTATCGGTCTTATATGCTGAGGAAGCTGTAAAGTACTTTCTTGAGGAACAGGAGGACAAACAACAAGCTTCCTGTTATATTCTGCTGGGAAAAAATTATTTGAACCTTAAAGATAATGAAAAAGCCTCTTATTATGCTAATAAAGTACTGGAATTAACTGAAAACAACGATGATTACACGAATCGAGCTCTGGCTTACAATGATCTGGGCTGGAACAGTTATATTAACGGAGATTTTAACCAGGCTTTGGAATATAATATGAAAGCCCTGGAAATAAGGCACAAGATAGATTATGTTCCCTGGGAAGTAAGTTCTCTTTTGAATATTGCAGATTTATTCACAGAATGGGAGCGTTATGAAGATGCTTTAACTTTTTATGAACAGGCATTTGAAACCATGGGAAATATGGATGATCATTATATAAAAGATCTGAGGAAAAAATATTACAACAGAGTATCGGAGCTGTATTATAAACTGGGAGAGTTTGATAAAGCTTACGAGAATTTCAGCAAATTTTATGAAATCGATCTGGAATTACGGGAAATTAAAAATAATAAATCATTGAACTATTTAAGATCTCAATATGAGATCGAACGCTATTATAAAGAACAGGAAGCTTATAGTAATCTGCAGAAGAATGAGATTAAAAAACAGGAAATAATAATTTCTGCTGCATTAATAATTTTTGTTTTAACTATAATACTTATTTTATTTCTATTTAGCAGATATAACCTGAAAAAGAAACTAAATCTTCAACTATCTGAAACAAACAAAAAACTGGAATCTATCAATAAAAAAGCTAATCTTGAGATCGCTGAAAAACAGAAAATGGAAAAAATCATTATTTCTAACGCTGATCATTTAAAATTGATAAACAGGATATTAAGACATGATATAGCTAATGATCTGGCTACAATAAAGAGTGGATTATCTGTTTATAAGTCCAGTAGAGATGATAAAATTCTGGAAGAACTTAAAAAAAGAGTCGATAAAAGCGTTAAACTTATTCATAATATGAGAGAGTTTGAAGACTTCATGAATAATCATAAAAGTCTCAAGGTTGTTAATGTTAACAAAATTTTAGCTGATCTGGCTGGAAATTATCCGGACACAGATTTAAATGTTATGGGAGAGGGTGAAGTAATAGCAGATGAATCTTTAAGCTCGGTTCTGGAAAATATTATCAGAAATGCAGTTGAACATGGAAAGGTAAAATCAGTTGATATTGAGATTAGTGGAAATGAAACTGTTTGCGAGATAAAAATTACAGATATGGGGAAAGGAATTCCTGATAGTGTCAAAGATAAAATATTTGCTGAAGGCTTTTATTATGGCAGCACAGGAAATACCGGAATGGGGTTGTTTATTGCCAGAAAAACACTGGAAAGTTTTGGCGGTAGTTTAAGCTATAAAAATAATCAACCTCAGGGTTCAGTTTTTGTTATAAAGCTTCGTAAGGCAATTTAAGTTTCATGAAGACATTTGATAAAATCATTCCTATCTTAAAGAAGAACTGGCTGAGAATTGTAATAGGACTTTTATTAATAATTGTTGTAGACGTTCTGCAATTAATGGTTCCCAAAATAATGCAGGTGGCAGTTGATCAGATCAAAGTTCCCGGATTTGCCCAGTCCGACCTGGTTAAATATTCCCTGTTGATATTTCTGATTGCCTTGGGAATTGCAGCTATAAGATTTGTCTGGAGGCTTTTACTCATTGGTAATGCCTGGATTGTAGATAGAGATATGAGACAACTTTTTTATGACCATTTGCTTTCGCTTTCTAAATCCTTTTTTGATAAAGCTAAAACCGGTGACCTGATGGCATATGCGACAAATGATATGAATGCCGTTCGCATGCTGGCCGGATTCGGATTAGTTATTCTGGTAGATATTGTGGTTTTCTCTGTTGCCTCCCTGTTTTTTATGATCAACATAAATTTAAGGCTAACGCTTTTAGCTGTCATACCAATGCCTTTTTTAACCTTTGTCATAGTTTTTTTCGGGAAACGGATCCATCATCATTTTAAAAGAGTACAAGCTTCATTTGCCCAGATGAGTGGTCAGATACAGGAGAGTATTTCCGGTATCAGAGTAGTTAAGGCTTTTGTTCAGGAGAAAGCTGAATTGAGCAAAGTTTCCCGCTCAGCCTATAATTATGTGAAAGAAAATATATTACTTGTAAGGATATTCGGGATCTTTCATCCTACCCTATTTCTGTTTATTTCCATAAGTATGGGGATAGTGCTGGTGTTTGGTGGGGAATTAACCTTAAGCGGAGAGATCTCGATGGGAGAATTTGTCGCTTTTTTCTCCTATTTGGGCATGTTTGTCTGGCCTATGATTGCAATAGGCTGGTTCATTAATTTACTGCAGCGGGGCAAAGCGTCACTGGCAAGGCTGAATTCAATTTTTGAAGTTGGTCCTGAAGTTTATGATGAAGATATTGATGAATCTATTCAGGCTCTGCAGGGAAAAATTGAAATTAGAACGTTAAGTTTTAAATATAAAGAAGACAGCAGCGAGATTTTCTCAAATGTATCTTTCTATATCGATAAAGGTAAGACTCTGGCACTTGTTGGTAAAACAGGTTGTGGAAAAACCACTCTGGTTGATCTGATAACCAGGGTTTATAATCCTCCCCGGAACAGTATCTTTATCGATGATCACGATATTTATAAAATCCCTTTGCAGGTTTTAAGAAAACACATTGTAACCGTACCACAGGATATCTTTCTGTTTTCTGATTCTATTGCTGAAAACATAGCTCTGGGTAAACCTGATGCAGACAGAAAGGAGATCGAAAACGCTGCCCGGAATGCTCAGGTTTACGATGATATTATGGAATTTGAAAAGGGTTTTGATACAGTGATAGGTGAAAGAGGAGTAACACTGTCCGGTGGACAGAAACAAAGGCTTGCTATAGCACGAGCCTTGCTGACAGATCCTGAAGTCCTCATCCTTGATGATGCCCTTTCTGCCGTGGATACAAAAACGGAAAAACAGATCCTGGAATTATTGATCGGGATCAGAAAAAATAAAACCACTATTATAATAGCTCATAGAATATCGTCCTTGCAGCATGCAGATAAAATAGTTGTCCTGGAAAATGGCAAAGTTGCAGAAACAGGTAATCATAAAGAGCTCCTGGCTATAAATGGTATTTATAAGGATCTGCAGGAAAAGCAGATGATAAAAGAAAGGCTGGATGCTGAAACGGGAAAACAGGAATAATGAAACATCATACTATGGTTGGATCCGAAGATGATATAAAAAGTAAGATTTACGATAAGGAACTGTTCAAAAAACTGATCCGCTATCTTAAACCTTACTGGAAGCTGGTAGCTGTCTCTTTTGTTTTGCTTTTGTTTTTTGCTGCTGCAGAACTGGCAGTACCGTACGTTACTAAAACAGCAGTTGATGAAATAGTTAGTCCCAATCGCAATCTGCTTATTTTTAACGAGAAGTCTGACTGGGAAGAATTTTCCCAAAATAATAAAACGTTAAAGTTTGAAGAATTTCAGTATAAAGATAAATATTTTTTAACTTTTTCTAACGATAAATTGTTCTATCTGGATGATGAGGTCATTGCAAATTTTCAAACAGATAATCAGTTCATGAAGAAAATAGTGTTTCTTAAAAATGAGCCGCAGGTTTTAGAAAAGATCTCTGGTCTGGATTTTATCGTTGTCTCAGATAAAAAAATCGCGGTTGAAGTATCCCGCCTGTCAGATCTTAAAGATCAAGGTATTTTAAGCAGTAAAGAACTCCGGCAGTTAAGAAGTGATGACATATCACAGCTAAAGATCTACGGCTTGATCTTCCTGAGTATTCTGATACTTCAGTTCGTGTTTAGCTATTTACAGATCTATTCCATCAATTATGCTGCTCAGCATGCAATGTACGACTTAAGAAGGGATCTATTTGCCCATCTGGAAAAATTACCCCTTTCCTTTTTCGATAAAAATCCTATAGGGAGGTTGGTTACAAGAGTAACTAATGATGTTAGAACCATGGATGAAATGCTTAGTTCCGGGCTTATTAAACTCATCCAGGATTTTATTGTTATGCTGGGTATTTTAGTTATGATGCTGGTGTTGAACTGGAGACTTGCATTGGCCTCATTCACCGTGTTGCCTGTTGTGATTTTTCTGTTAATTACCTTTAAAAATAAAATTAGAATAGTTTATCGGGTGGTAAGAAAAAAAATTGCAGCTATAAATTCAACTTTATCAGAGGACATCTCTGGTGTGAAGATCATTCAGCTATTCAATCAATATAAAAGAAAAAGAGATGAGTTTGCCACGATAAATCGGGAATACTATAAAGCTTCCATACAACAAATGATGATATATGCTTCATTCCGGCCGGTAATACATTCGATGCGTAGAATAGCATTGGCGATAATAGTCTGGTTCGGGCTGGGATTGGTAATAAAAGACATGATCTCACTGGGTATATTCATGGCTTTTTTGAGTTATATGGATCGTTTCTTCCAGCCCATTGATCATATTAGCGAAAAATTCAATATTTTACAGGCTGCGATGTCCGGTGCGGAACGAATTTTCGATCTCATGGAAAATACGGGAGAAGATTACAGGCATGAAAAAAGGAATGGAACCGTATTAAAGGGAGAGATCGAATTCCGTAATGTTTCACTGAGATATAACGATAACGGAGATGTACTTAAGGACATTTCCTTCCAGATCAAACCGGGAGAAAAAGTGGCACTTGTAGGCCATACAGGTTCTGGTAAAACATCTATTATAAGCTTGATATCCGGGCTTTATCCTTTTCAGAAAGGCAGAATTCTAATTGATGGAAAGGATATTGGCGAGTATTCGCTGGAGGAACTGCGGGATAATATTGGTATTGTTCAACAGGATGTATTCCTTTTTTCTGGAACAATAAAAGATAATATTATTCTGGGAAATGAAGAAATAACCAATGAAGAGATAAGGCGGGTGGCTGAATACGTCAATGTGGATAGTTTCATCGAAAATCTTCCCGAGAAATATCTGGAACCTGTGATGGAAAGAGGTTCAACTTTTTCTTTTGGCCAGAGACAGCTGATCGCTTTTGCCCGTGTTCTTGCTTATGATCCGGCAATTTTCGTTCTGGATGAAGCTACATCCAATATTGATACGGAAACTGAAATTCTGATTCAGGATGCTTTAAAAAAACTAATGGAAAACAGAACATCCATTATCATTGCTCACAGACTCTCTACAATTCAAAATGCAGACAGGATAATTGTTCTGCACAAGGGAAAGATCAGAGAAGAGGGTACACATCAGGAACTGCTGGAAAAGAAGGATCTTTATTACGACCTTTACAGGCTGCAATATACTTAAAGAGTAATTATTCCTACTTGAGATCGTGAGATAAATTAATAAAATTCAATTCATAAGATCTTCAAATGCTTCCAGTAAATTATCCGGAGTAATTGAATTCATACATTCCAGCGTACCTAGAGGACACTTTTCCAGACCATGGGTGGAACAGGGTTGACAGGGCAGGTTAGCCTGCAGTAACAGAGCGTTGAAGTTCAGGGGTGCAAAGCCCAGCATGGAATGAGTTCCGCCGAAGATGGCAATTTGTTTTTTCTTGAGAGCGGCAGCGATATGCATGGGACCGCTGTCATTTGATATTACCAGGTTCAGAATATCAATCAGCACGATCAATTCCGGAATATTCACTTTGCCACAGAGATTGTAGGTTTTCACACTGGTTCTGGCAATAATCTTTTCGGCTATTTCGTAATCATCGGTAGATCCCAGGATCAGAAAGCTGCAGTTATAACTGTTCGGCACCTTATTTATAAACCTGGCAAATTCTGTTGCCGGGTAACGCTTGGTGTAATGAAGTGCTCCGGGAAAAATACCGATCAGCCTTTTGGTAGGATCAATTCCCTGATTCTGGAATAATTTTAATATTTCATTTTTTAACACTTTATTGGGGTGAAGTTCCGGCAGATAGTATTGTCCATTGAGTCCGATTTTTTTTAGAGTATGCAGATAAATATCACTCATCGATTCATTTGGTTTTCTGATGATCTTTTTGGTTAAAGCCCAGCGGTAAAAGTGTTTTTTATTTACGGTAATAATTTTTCTGGTACCGGAGAGTAGTTTGATTATGCCGGTATTGAGTTTAGCATGAAGGTCAATCACAAGATCGTATTTTTTTTGTCGAATAATCTTCAGGGCATTTTTCTTATCTTCCCACTCATAAATATTATCTACACAGCCAAAAGCCTCAACAACACCTCGGTAAGCAGGTTTGGTTAAATAATCTATTTCTGCAGTTTTAAAATTTTCCCTTAATACACGAGTAACAGGTTGAGTTAAGACTATGTCTCCAATTGAACTTAACCTCAGAATCAGGATCTTCATGCTAAAATTTCTGCTGATCAAACACCAGATCGAACTGATGATCTTCGATCTTAACAACTAACTGCAATTTCTTGATATCTCTTTTAGCCGGGAAAAAGATCTTGCCGCGGACGGCGTCTCCAGGTTTAAGAGTTGTTCTTCTTAAAACTTCAGAAGACCAGTAATTCTGTTGATTTTTTAGGGCATAAATTTGATTCCTGATTCGGTTTTCCGCTCTAAAAGCGTTTACTTCACGTTCCATATCCTGCTGTAAATCAAGCTGCTGTTCCTGAAGGGTTTTATCATCGGAATCAGCAACATCTCCGATAAGTGAAGTGGTTTCCATAATAATATTGGAAATAATCTGGTTGGACATAGAAGCGTTTTGTCTCGACAGAGCCTTATTAATTACCATTAAACGTTTTTCAGGATCGACAGCCATCACTTTTAGTGTATCATCTTCAAATTTGGAAACCAGAATATGATAGTAAAATATTTCCGGAGTAACAAGAATATCTTCCTCTGATGCGTTGATGACCTCCATATCAAAAACCAGCAGATCACTTTCGCTGTTTAAGTAAGCAACAGAAGCAATAATATCATTTTCAGAGATTGTCACATATTCACTTCCCAATAACCAGCGGGAATTGTAATTTTCGGCAGGGATAAGGTTATACAAAGGGTAGGGTCTCATACAGCCTGATATAAGAATTATTATGAGCAGTAAAAGTACGGGATAGATTTTTTTCATTTTAGGAATTCCTCCACAATCTGAGAAGCCTTAATTACGGCTTCATCTATTTTTTTCACTTCTTTTCCTCCTGCCATTGCCATATCAGGCCGGCCGCCTCCTCTACCACCAACAATAGAGGCAACTTCTGCAACAATTCTTCCAGCCTGTATTCTGTCTGTAAGATCATTTGTTACAATGGTAAGGATGGAAACCTTATTATCGATCTCTGCAATCAAAACTGCTATACCGCTTTTTATTTTTTCTCTTATCCGGTCACCTAATTCTTTCATTTTATTCTGATCATCCAGGGTAACACGGGCAGAGATAATTTTTACACCATCAACTTTTTTTGCCTGCGCAAGCATTTCCTCAATCGCTGAACTGGCATGCTTCATTTGTATTTTATCGATCTCTTTTTGTAGCTCTTTATTTTCTTGAAGAAGCTTCTGCGTCTTATCGGGGAGATCTCTAAGAGGTACTTTTAACAAGCGGGTCATTTCCTGAAGCTCGTCTTGCAGTGAATTGACATATTCCTCTGCCTTAACTCCCGTAATGGCTTCTATCCTTCTTATACCGGAAGCAATGGAAGATTCCGAAATTATCTTAAAAAAGCCGATCTCACCGGTACTTTCCAGATGAGTTCCTCCACAAAGTTCCCGGGAAAAATCACCGACACTTACCACCCTGACCTGTTCGTCATATTTTTCACCGAAAAGAGCCATGGCACCTTCATTTTTTGCTTTTTCCAGAGGTTTCGTTTCTACCTTAAGGAGAATATTTTCTCTGATTTTACGGTTAACAATTTTTGCAATGAAGTTTAGTTCTTCCGTTGTTGTCTGTTTAAAATGGGTATAATCAAATCTGAGATGATCAGGATGGACCAGAGATCCTTTCTGGTGAACATGTTCTCCCAGTATTTCTCTGAGAGCTTTATGCAGCAGATGAGTGGCAGTGTGATTTCTGGCGATATTCTTCCTGTTCTCATAATCAATCTCGGCAAATACGGTCTCGCAGGAAAGTTTCCCCTTCAGAAGCTTCCCAAAATGAAAAATAACCTTATTCTCTTTCTGCACGTCTTCGATCAGAACTTCCAGATCTTTATTGAAAATTTTACCTCTATCGCCAACCTGACCACCGGATTCCGGATAGAAGGGAGTATTATCCAGAACAATAACAACCTTACCGTCCTCAGAGAGGGAATATTTCAATATTTCTGCTTTATTGGAATAATTATCGTAACCTGTGAATTCAGATTCTTTAACAGCCTGAAGGTCTAATTTCTCAAGCTCGGAGGTCTTTATGTCAAAATTGCCCGCAGCTCGCGCTCGTTTTTTCTGCTTTTCCATTTCTATTCGGAATCCTGTATTATCAACTGTAAATCCCAATTTTTCTGCCATCTTTCTGGTAAGTTCCACAGGAAAGCCAAAAGTGTCATAAAGGGTAAAAACTTCCTGACCGGGAATAACATTTTCATTCTGCTGTTTTTTAAGATTGGAGATGACTTCTTCAAAACGTTCTATTCCTTTATCCAGTGTTAGATTGAACCTGGTTTCTTCCATTTGAATGATCAGTTTTGTATGAGCCTGTTTTTCTTTCAATTCGGAATAATGATCACCTAAAATATCAATAAGGGTATCAATCAGATCAGATAAAAATGGTTTTTTCAGGTTCAGAAGTCTGCCATTATAAGCAGCAGCCCGCAATATTCTTCTTAAAACATATCCTCTTCCTTCATTGGAAGGCAATTCACCGTCAGAAATTGCAAAAGCCAGGGATCTGATGTGGTCTGCTATGACGCGATGGGATACTCCACGCTGGTCTTCCTGATATTTTACCTTAGACAGGTGTTCTATTTTTTTAATTAGCGGCATGAAGAGATCAGTGTGATAATTTGAGGTTTTATTCTGCAAAACCTGACAGATCCTTTCCAGACCTGCTCCGGTATCTATATATTTTTGTTCCAGGTGGGTCAAACTGCCATCTTCTTCTCTCACATACTGAATAAATACCAGGTTCCATAATTCTATGAATCTGTGACAATCACCATTAATTTTACATTTATGATCTTTTACACCCTGCAGGTTACAATGTTCCATCCCTCTGTCTATATGAATTTCGGAGCAGGGTCCGCAGGGTCCTGTATTTCCCATTTCCCAGAAATTATCTTTATCGCCATGATACTGAATGTGAGAGGTTTCAATGTCGGTAAATTCTTTCCAGAGATTAAAAGCTTCCTCATCGGAATGGTGAACGGTTGCATAAAGTTTATTTTTGGGAAGTTCCCAGACCTCTGTCAGCAGTTCCCAGGCCCAGATAATAGCTTCTTTTTTATAATAATCCCCAAAGGACCAGTTACCCAGCATTTCAAAAAAAGTGTGATGGTAACCGTCCTTTCCAACTTCTTCCAGGTCGTTATGCTTGCCTCCGGCCCGAATGCATTTCTGACTGTTAACCACTCTGAGATATTCCGGGTTCTGTTTACCAAAAAAAATATCTTTAAACTGGTTCATACCGGCATTTGTGAATAAAAGGGTAGGATCATTAAGGGGAATAACAGGGGCAGAGGGCAAAACTTTATGTTTTTTTTCGCG
>LKUH01000226.1 GCA_001412425.1 Candidatus Cloacimonas sp. SDB | reverse complement strand
TAATAGTTTTTTTAAGTTAATATCCTCTAACCTTTTTTAATATCTTTTCCTGAATATTAGCAGGAGTTTTTTCATGTCTGAGAAATTCAATTGTATGCACAGCTCTTCCCTGAGATATTGATCTTAACTGAGTAGCATAACCAAAAAGTTCACTCATGGGAATCTCAGCGATAATTTCCTGTTTCAATCCACTTGCTCTAATTGTATCTATTTTACCCCGTTTAGAATTTATATCACCAATTATCTCGCCGACAAATTCGTCCGGTGTAATTACATTAACTAACATCAGAGGTTCCATTATTATTGCTTCCGATTTGCGTAAAGCATTGCCTACTGCAATTGAAGTAGCAATCCCAAAAGCTGTTTCACTGGAATCTACTTCATTGAATTTCCCGGCAATAAGTTCAATTTTTACTCTCTCTACCGGACTGCTCATTAAAGGACCATCCAGACAGGAATTGAGTGCACTTTTCTCGATTATGTCCCAATAGATATGAGGAATTATTTCATCTGAAATGGAATTAACAAAAATATTCTTCTGCCCGGGTAAAAGATCTTCCAGCTCCAGGGGGGTAAGCCTTACTTTGACAACAGCAAAATGTCCCTTGCCGCCCATTTCACGAATAAATTCACCTTCTGAAATAACTTCTTTTTGAATGGTTTCTTTATAAGCTACCTGTGGATTACCAACATTGGCATTTACATTGAATTCTCGCTTCAGTCTATCAATAATGACTTCCAGGTGCAGTTCTCCCATTCCGGATATCAGGGTTTGCCCTGTATCTTTATTCAGTGAGACTTTAAAAGTAGGATCCTCTTCTTCCAGTTTGCGTAAAGCATCAATTAAAGAATCCTGATCAGCTTTGGTTTTGGGTTCGATAGCCGTTGAGATCACTGAATCCGGGAAGGTAATTGTAGAGAGTAAAAGATCAAGATCAAGCTCGGTAACAGTATCTCCTGTCTTCAAGAATTTTGGACCAACAAAAGCACCTATATCTCCCGCTTTTAATTCCAAGATATCTTTTCTTTTGTTGGAATGGATCTGCAGAATCCGAGAGACGCGTTCTTTCTTGAAATTTGTCTGGTTAAGAATAGTTCCGCCCCTTTTAATAGATCCGGAATATACTCTCACATAAATCACTTTACCGACAAATTTATCCATTTGAACTTTAAAAGCGAGGGCGGAAAACTTCTTGTCTGAATCTGGATGCACTTCAATTTTTTTGCCGCTTTTTTTCATTATTCCCAATGGTGGTTTTACTTCCAGCGGTGAGGGCAGATAACTGGTAATGGCATCCAATAGCAATTGAACACCCGTATTTTTTAGAGATGAACCACACATAATTGGAACAAATTGATGATCAATAGTAGCCTTTCTGATCGCGTTATGAATATCTTCTTCAGATATTTCGTGTTCATCCAGAATTTTTTCCAGAAGAACATCGTCAAATTCAGATAAATGCTCCAGCAGTCTATCCCTGTGCTCTTGAGCTTTATCTTCCAACTGAGCCGGAATCTTATGATAGAGGAATTTAACACCCTGAGTTTTTTGATCAAAATAGATAGCTCTCATCTTGATAAGATCAATTATGGCTGTAAAATTATCTTCTTTACCAAGTGGTATCTGAATGGGAAGAGCATTTTTTGTGAGTCGGTCGTGAATCATATCAACAACATGCTCAAAATCAGCTCCGGAACGGTCCATTTTATTTACAAAGGCAATTCTAGGCACCTGATAGCGGTCTGCCTGATGCCAGACTGTTTCAGATTGAGGTTCAACCCCTCCTACCGCACAAAAAACTCCAACAGCTCCATCCAGTATTCTTAGGGAACGTTCAACTTCTGCAGTAAAATCAACATGTCCGGGAGTATCAATGATGTTGATCTGTTTTTCCTGCCAGAAAATGGTAGTACAGGCGGAAGTAATGGTTATTCCACGTTCTCTTTCCTGTTCCATCCAGTCCATCACGGCATTGCCGTCATGAACTTCACCCATTCTATGAATAATGCCGGCATAAAACAACATCCTTTCGGTTGTTGTTGTCTTACCGGCATCAATGTGAGCCATTATACCGATGTTTCTAATGTCTGTAAGCTCAACTGGCATAATGATTTTGTTTATTATATTCTGAAGTGGGCAAAAGCTTTGTTGGCTTCGGCCATTTTATGGGTGTCTTCACGCTTTTTAATACTTGCACCTTCTTTTTTGTAGGCAGCTAGTAATTCTGCGGCAAGTCTTTCAGTCATAGTTTTTTCGGAACGTTTTCTGGAATATCCGATTATCCAGCGGAAAGCTAAAGCCATAGCATTCTTAGGAGTCACTTCGGTAGGAACCTGATAGTTTGCCCCTCCAACACGTCTGGAGACAACTTTCACCAGAGGTTTTACATTGTCTAAAGCTTGTGTAAAAACTTCTATAGGTTCTTCTTTTGTTCTATCATGAATTAGGTCTAGAGCACCATAAACAACCTTTTCCGCAATACTCTTTTTTCCTTTCTTCATAACTGTATTAATAAACTGGCTTAATACTATGCTGTTATATTTGGGGTCGGGAAAAACTTCTCTTTCGATTATTCTGCGTCTTCTGGACATCTAATTCCTCCTACTTTTTCGGTCTCTTGGTTCCGTATTTGGAACGGCTGTTTATACGATTTTCTACACCAGCTGTATCAAGAGCACCTCTTACGATATGATATCTCACACCAGGTAAATCTTTCACTCTGCCACCTCTGACCAGAACAATTGAGTGTTCCTGTAGATTATGACCTTCACCGGGAATATAAACTGTAACTTCAAAACCATTGGTTAATCTAACCCTGGCTACTTTTCTCAATGCTGAATTTGGTTTCTTCGGGGTTGTGGTGTAAACCCTGGTACAAACTCCTCGCCTTTGAGGACATGATGAAAGAGCACGATTTTTCTTTTTCTTCTCTATCTGTTTTCGTCCCTTTCTAACTAACTGATTAATTGTTGGCACAATTTCCTCCGTTTTTTTTTTTAGAAATCAAGTATGTCTTCTAAATCTTCTGATTCTTCGGTATGAGCAAATTCTTTGATGATAGAACTGATGGTTTTCCCTTCATCAACAGCCTTTTTTACCTGGGTGTTATAAAATTTTGTGCCTGTACCTATGGGAATCCTGTGTCCGATGATGATACTTTCCTTCAGCCCTTCCAGGTTATCTATGCTTCCTTCAATGGAAGCCTGAGTCAATACTTTGGTTGTTTCCTGGAATGAAGCAGCGGATAACCAGCTTTCGGTTAACAGCGATGCTTTTGTAATACCAAGCAGAAGTTGCTCAAATGTGGCTCCTTCGCCACCCTCTTCTTCGATTCTTTTGTTTTCTTTCATAACTTGATTTCTATCTGCAATCTCCCCTTCCAGGAACATGGTATGACCCGGATTGAGGATTTTTAATTTTTTAAACATCTGTCGAATTATTACACCGATGTGCTTATCGTCAATTTTAACACCCTGCTTACGATAAACTTCCTGAATCTCATTTAAGATCAGCATCTGAGCTGCCTTAATACCTTTTGCTTTTAAAATGTCATGAGGATCAAGAGGCCCGCCGGATAAAGCGTCACCACTTTCAACCTGGTCACCTTGATGTACAATAATCCTCTTTCCTGGCGGGATAATATATTTTTTCTCTGTGCCAGTGTCTGACTGGATATAAATAACACGACCCGATTTGGTAAGATCACCGATTGAAACGATACCACCGATTTCTGTAAGTATGGCTTTATCTTTAGGAATTCTTGCTTCAAACAGATCCTGAACTCTGGGTAAGCCACCGGTAATATCACTTTGCTTCACAGTGATTCTTGAAGTTTTACCAAGGATATCACCCGGATACACATAAACTCCATCCTGAATATCTACATTCAATCCGGTAGGTATGGGTACAAGTTCTTCTTCTCCATTCTCTTGAATTATTTTAAATTGAGCCTGAATCTTGCGATCTTTAGATTCAATTGTCGTGATCTCACGGGAACCGGTTAATTCATTAAACTCCTCTTTGTAGGTAACATCTTTGATAAAGTGTTCAAATTTCAGTTTTCCCTTCGCTGTGGCAATTAGAGGATTATTATAATGATCCCAGTTAAAAAGCTTTGTATTTTTAACAATTTTTTGCCCATCTTTAACATATATGGTCGCAGCGTATTCAACACGATATTCTTCCGATTCAGCAGTCTCTTCATTTTCAATTATCATACTTCCGATATGACTGATGGAAACGAGTTCATTGTTACGATTAACCACAGTGTTCATGCGGTTGAATTTGACGATACCGTCAATGTTGGAAACTACTTCAGCAAGGTCTACATCCGTACTGGTAGTTCCACCGATGTGGAAAGTTCTAAGCGTAAGCTGAGTTCCGGGTTCACCAATACTCTGAGCAGCTATGATTCCGACCGGCTCACCTATAGTAACTGATTTCTGAGTAGCAAGATTACGACCGTAACACTTTGCACAGATTCCTTTTTCAGATTCACAAGTCAGTACAGTTCTTATTTTTACACTATTAATTCCATGATTCTGAATTCTCAACGCCATTTCATTATTTATATCTGTATTTGCTTCAACAATAACTTTTCCAGTAATGGGATCAATAACATCTTCTATTGCTATCCTGCCTTTAATTCTTTCCGATAAAGGTTCAACTATCTCCAGACCTTCTTTCAGGGCAGAAATGGATATACCTTCAATCGTTCCACAGTCTTCTTCATTCACAACTGCATTCTGAGCTACATCAACAAGACGCCTGGTCAGATAACCCGCGTCAGCTGTCTTCAAGGCAGTATCAGCTAATCCTTTTCTGGCTCCGTGAGTGGAAATAAAATATTCAAGTACGGTTAAGCCTTCCTTAAAGTTAGACTTGATAGGAGTTTCAATAACTTCGGCAATACTGTCGGATGTTCCTTTTGAAGGTTTATCCATTAACCCTCTCATGGCCCCCAGCTGTTTAATCTGATCTTTACCGCCACGAGCACCAGAAATATACATCATATTAATTGAATTGAATCCTCCCTGGTCTGTTTCCAATTGACTCATCAGGACATCGGTAACCAGTTCGGTAGTTACTTTCCACTTATCTATAATTCGGTTATATCTTTCAGTCTCCGTAATCTCACCATTGAGATAACTATTAATTATAGCCTCAACTTCTTTTTCAGTTTTCCTGATAATGGCATCTTTTTTAGTCGGGGACAACACATCACTTATGCTGAAAGTTATACCGGCTTTGGTTGCATATTTAAAACCAAGTTCTTTCATGTCATCCAGAAATAAAGCTGTACGGTGTTGACCTACCAGATCAAAACATTCCATTGCCAGATCATTAAGTTTTCCCTTGGTAAAAGAAAAATTCTTAAAGGGAACTTCTGCGGGAAGAATTTCATTAAATATCACCCTTCCAACAGTTGTAGTTTCTATCTTATCATTAATAACAACTTTTACCCAGCTGTGAATATCCAGGTCTCTTTTTTTATTGTCTTCGCCTTTACGGTTGTGGATCAGCTCATTCTGCTGATAGATAAGTATAAGTTCATCGGGAGAACTGTAATATTTCCTTCTCCAGTAATCATCACCAACTTCTGGAGCCCTGGTTCTGCTGACAGTTAAATAATAGATTCCTAAAACAATATCCTGATTTGCTGCCATTGCAAGTTTTCCGCTGGCAGGTAATAACAGATTTCTGGATGAAAGCATCAGTACTCTCGCTTCCATTTGAGCTTCATAGGAAAGAGGTACATGAACAGCCATCTGATCACCATCGAAGTCAGCATTGTATGGTATACAGACCAGGGGATGTAATTCAATTGCTTTTCCTTCAGTCAGAATCGGCATAAAAGCTTGAATACCATGCTTATGAAGAGTTGGCGCTCTATTAAGCAGAATGGGATAATCTTGTATTACTTCTTCCAAGATTTTCCAGATCTGGGGTTTCTGTTTCTCTATCAATTTCTTGGCAGTCTTTGCTTTTTCAACCTCACCTAGCTTCTCTAGTCTTTCAATAATAAAAGGTTTAAAAAGTTCGATCGCCATTTCCTTTGGTAATCCACACTGGTGAAGCTTGAGATCAGGCCCTACAGTAATAACTGACCTGCCTGAATAATCAACTCTTTTACCCAGCAGATTCTGGCGGAAACGACCCGTCTTACCTTTTAATTGGTCTGCTAAAGCTTTTAATGGTCTGTTCCCACGACCCTTAACTGGTCTGGTCTTCCTGGAATTATCTATAAGAGCATCAACTGCTTCCTGAAGCATTCTTTTCTCGTTTCTGAGAATAACTTCTGGTGCATTTATTTCAAGTAATCCTCGTAAACGATTATTCCTGGTTATAACCCGACGATACAGCTCATTAAAATCTGCTGTTGCAAATCTGCCACCATCAAGCTGAACTAAAGGACGCAAGGTGGGAGGAAGGACAGGAAGTACTTCCATTATCATCCACTCTGCCTGATTACCCGATTTACGAAAAGCATCAACCACTTTCAAACGTTTTATTGCTTTCTGTTTCTTTTGAATAGATGTTTCCATTTTTATGATAGTTCTTAAATTCATGGATTCATCTTCCAGGTTTATTTCTTCCAGAAGGACTTTTATTGCTTCAGCTCCCATACGGGCATCAAAACTGGAACTTAAACGATCACGAATTTCATAATATTCATCAACATCTATCAGGTCTTTCTTTTCGAAATCTCCATCACCGGGGTCAATTACCAGAAAAGATTCATAATATAATACTCTTTCCAACTTATTAACCGGCATATCCAGCAGCGTTCCAATAACACTGGGCAGGCTTTTTACAAACCAGATGTGCGCAATAGGTACAGCCAGTTCAATATGACCCATCCTGGTTCGTCGGACTCGAGAAGAAGTTATTTCTACGCCACATCTGTCACACACGGTATTTTGAAATCGTTTTTTCTTATATTTTCCGCAACTGCATTCGTAATCCTTTTCAGGTCCGAAAATCCTTTCACAGAATAATCCACCTTTTTCCGGCTTCAGAGTTCTGTAATTTAAGGTATCAGGTTTGATAACCTCACCATAAGACCATTCTCTGATAATATCGGGTGAAGCGATCTTGATCTTTACCTTGTCGTAATTTTCAATTCTTCTATCTCTTTTAATTTCTCTTATCACTTTTGATCCCCCTTTATGAATCCTTGTCTACCAGAAATTCAACATCAAAGCATAGTGATTTCAATTCACTCACCAGAACGTTGAAGGATTCAGGAATACCAGGTTTAGGTGGATTTTGCCCGCTTGTAATTGCTTTGAAAGCACTGGTTCTTCCATCAACATCATCAGATTTAATCGTTAACATCTCTTCCAGTAACCTTGAAGCACCATATGCTTCCAGGGCCCAGACTTCCATTTCTCCCAGACGCTGGCCGCCATGCTGAGCTTTTCCTCCTAAGGGTTGCTGAGTAATAAGTGAATAAGGTCCGGTTGAACGGGCATGCATTTTGTCTGCAACCAGATGGTTGAGTTTAAGCATATACATAATTCCTACGGTTACTCTTTCCTTAAAGGGATGTCCAGTCTTGCCGTCGTATAATATCTGTTTGCCATCTAATGGTAATTTAGCCTTATTCATTTCTGCCAAAATATCATCCAGACTGGCTCCATCAAAAACAGGAGTTTCAACCTGGAATCCCAGTAATTTAGCTGCCATCCCCAAATGAGTTTCCATAATCTGGCCTATATTCATTCGGGAAGGTACACCCAGAGGATTTAGAATAATGTCAACAGCTTCACCATTTTCCATAAAAGGCATATCTTCTATTGGACTGATCCTTGAAATGACACCTTTGTTACCATGGCGTCCGGCCATTTTATCGCCAACCTGTACTTTTCGTTTCTTGGCAATATAGACTTTAACCATTTTTCGAACTCCGTATGGAAGTTCATCTCCATGTTTAAGTCTTTCCTGAAGCTTCTTATAAATATTTGTGCTCTGTTCCTGAGCAGTTTTAATTTTTTGAATAATATTGTAGTAAATATCCTGATTTACATCAGCATCTTCAACCAGATCATACTCCAGATTAAGTTTCTTAAAGTTTATCTTCTTTAGATCATTCTTAGTAATTTTCTTATTAGAAGGGATATAGAACATATTTGTCTTAGAATCTACTATGTTCTTTGAAGTCTGCCCTTCTAAAACTTTGGAAAGGGTATTTTTTTTATACTCTTCAATTCGATCTAGTCTTTCCTGATGTTCTTTCTTTATCTTTTTGAGTTCGTCTTCTCGACGATCCTGTTCTTCAAATTCTTCCATATCTTCCATTCTGGAAAATACCTTAACATCTATGACTACACCTTCCATTCCGGGTTTAGATTTTAAAGAACTATTAGTAAAATCTCCTGCTCGGTCTCCAAATAAAGCCCGCATCAGGTTCTCTTCGGGAGAAGGATCTATATCTACATTCTTTGGAGTAATCTTACCAACAATGATATCACCGGATTTAACAACAGAACCGACACGAATAATTCCAGTTTTATCAAGATTTCTTAAAGATTTTATGGGAACATTGGGAATATCATAAGCAAGTTCTTCTTTGCCATTTTTCATATTCCTTACCAGAACTTCATGTTCTTCAATATAAATTGAAGTAAGCATATCTTCACGAGCTACTTTCTCGCTTAGAATTATGGCATCCTCAAAATTATAACCATACCACGGCATAAAAGCTACTACCATATTTCTGCCCAGCGCCAGTCTGCCATTGGAAATTGCCGGTCCGTCAGATATTATATCACCTTTCTTGACTTTTTCACCAATTTTTACGGTAGGTCTCTGATTCATCGAAGTATCCTGATTAGATTTGCTGAATTTTTTCAAATAAATGCGGTTTTTTTGGCCAATATCAAGAATATCTTCCTCTGGATCAGTCTTTTCAATATCAATATAAGAACTGGTAACTCTTTTTATTATTCCATCATATGGTGCAACAGCTACTGCGCCACTGTCTTTTGCAACTATCTTCTCCATTCCAGTTCCAATAACCGGAACCTCAGGCTGTACCAGTGGAACTGCCTGTCGTTGCATATTTGATCCCATCAGAGCTCTGTTTGCGTCATCATGCTCCAAAAAGGGGATTAAAGAAGCTGATACCGAAACGATCTGTTGCGGTGACACATCTATATATTGAACTTCAGCAGTATCAACCTGAATAAACTCATCTCTGACCCTGGCTAAAACCTGCTTGTCGGTTATTTCTAATTTATCATTGTAATTCACATGGGATTGAGCGATTGTAAAATCTTCTTCCTGATAGGGATCGAGATATTCAATCTTATCAGTAATTTTGCCATTTTCAACTTTAATGTAAGGTGTTTCCAGAAAACCAAGCTCATTCACTCTGGCATACATGGCGGGAGAAGAGATCAAACCAATATTGGGACCCTCGGGAGTTTCAATGGGACAGATTCTGCCATAATGGGAATAGTGGACATCGCGAACTTCAAATCCAGCTCTTTCTCTGGTAAGACCTCCTGGTCCCAGTGCTGATAATCTACGTTTATGTGTAATAGCACTTAAGGGGTTGATCTGTTCCATAAACTGTGAAAGTTGCCCGGTAAGGAAGAAAGATTGCACTACTGCGATTAAAGCGTTACTATTGATAAGATCGTGAATGGTCACTTCATCAGAATTAGCAATAGACATTCTTTCCACAGCTGTTCTTGCTACTCTGGAAAGTCCAATATTGTATTGTTCACCCAGTAATTCACCTACCGTTCTCACTCTTCGGTTGGCAAGGTGATCAATATCATCTATCTTGTCCTCATCTTTATAAACCGCAATTAAGGTTTCAATTATAGCAACCAGATCTTCTTTTGTAAGAATGTGGATCGATCTATCAACTTTCAATTTCAACCTGCTGTTAAGTTTGTGCCTTCCAACCTCACCTAGATTATATCTTCTTTCATTAAAGAACATTCTGTTAAATAGTTCTAATGCTATGTCATAAGAAGGTTCTTCACCGGGTCGTATCAAAGTATAAATTTTCTTGAGAGCTTCTTCCTGGTTGGTTGTCTGATCCTTCGCTATAGTATGTTCCAGTATTTTTCGGGTTATTTCAAATTCAGAAGTTATTACATCTATTTTCTTTATTTCTGCTGTTGTAATTGTTTCAACTTTGTCCGCATCTATCTCAGAACCAGCTTCAATAATAATTTCACCTGTGTCAGGATCAACAATATCGGAATAAGCAAAGCGATCTACAGCATCCTTAACCTTAATTGATTCTTTTTTATAAAAATATTTTCGCAGATCTTCATTAGTAGATAAACCGACTGCTCTTAACAAAACTGTGGCGGGTAATTTCCTGCGTTTATCAATTAATACGAACATCGCGTCATAACTATCCATGGTAAACTCAAGCCATGACCCATTATCAGGTATAAGTTTTGCTGAATATAAAATTTTGCCGTTCGGATGTTGAGTTTCAGAGAAAAATATTCCGGGAGATCTATGCAGCTGACTGATGATAACTCTTTCAGCACCGTTTATGATAAAAGTGCCCCTGTCTGTGACCAGCGGTATCTCACCCAGAAAAACGTCCTGTTCAATTGTGCTTTTAACCCTTTTTTCTCCAGATTCTTTTAATATATCTTCATCGTAGATAATCAGTCTCATTCTGGCTTTAATTGGTGCCTGATAAGATAGATTTCTTTCAATACATTCATCTGTTGAGTATTTTTCTTTCAGAACGACATAATCGATAAACTCAAGTTTAAAAATACCCTTTTGGTCCTCTAGAGGAAAAATTGATGAAATAACATTCTGCAAACCTCTGTTATCTCTCATCATTGAATGTATATCTTTCTGCAGGAATGAGTTAAAAGAATCTATCTGCATTGCTAAAAGATTGGGTACCATTACGGAAGGTAAACCATTCTTAATAGCATTTTTACTGATTCGGGAATAACTTTTGAATTTCAAGAGTTCCTTCTCCTTTTAATATAAATATACAATAGACCCTTTTAATTAAATCTATTGTATAAAAATAAGTTAACGGAAGTGGACTTACTGAGACCACTTCCGTTGACCAAAATTGAATTATTTGATTTCAGCAGTTGCACCTGATTCTTCGATTTGAGTTTTTATAGATTCAGCTTCCTCTTTACTCACACCCTCAACAACTGGTTTGGGAGCATTATCAACTAATTCTTTAGCTTCTTTCAAACCTAATTTGGTGATTGCTCTTACTACTTTTATCGCCTGAATTTTTTTGTCACCAGCATTTGTAATAATCACATCAAATTCCGTTTTTTCTTCAGCTTCCACTGCTGCTACGGGAGCTGCTGCTGCTGCTGCAACAGGAGCTGCTGCTGTTACGCCAAATAACTCTTCGAGCTCTTTAACCAGTTCAGATAACTCGATAACACTCATTTCTTTAATAATATCAATAACCTGCTGTTTCTTATCAGCCATTTTATCCTCCATCCTATATTTCTAATTTTTTATTCTGTTTTTTCTTTTCTAACAGCATCAACTGCATAAACAAATTTTCTCAATATACCCTGCAGGGTTACCACTAAACCTGTGATAGGTGAATTAAAGCCCTGAAGTATCATAGATATTAAAACTTCTTTACCAGGCAGGTCTGCAAGCCTGATCAATTTTTCCGCATCGAATATGTCACCGGTAATTAAACCTATCTTAAAAGATGGGAAATCTTTATCTTTTGTTACTTCTTTTTTGAACCTTACCAATTCACGGGCAGGAGCTATTTCATCATCTTTTGCTACTGCAACTGCAGTTGGTCCTACAAGCTGTTGATCAAGGTCGGAAATTCCCAGCTCATTCAAGGCAATTTTTATAAAGGTGTTCTTAGATACAAAATAATCAACCTTAGCGTTTCTGAATCTATTGCGGAGTTCATTGACTTCCTCAATATTAACACCTTTATAATCAACCAATACTATTGCTTTTGCGTTTTCAACCCGGGATTTAATTTGTTTAACTTCTTCAATTTTATAAGTTTGTGCCATAAATCACCTCTACTTTTTTGACTCTAATGTCACAGCTGCTACATCGAGTTTAACACCAGGGCTCATTGTTGAAGTTAAGGTGATACTTTTCATGAATACACCCTTTAAAGCAGCAGGTCTGTCTCGCATAATAGCTCTGATAATTGTCAGAATGTTTTCTTCCAGTTGCATAGCATCAAAACTTAATTTTCCAGCAATGATATGAAGATTTGATAACTTATCTACTCGGTAAGTTATTTTTCCACCTTTGGATTCACTCACAGCTTTTTCGATATCCATTGTCACTGTACCGACTTTGGGATTAGGCATTAATCCTCTTGGACCAAGAACCTTTCCTAATCTACCAATTTTGCCCATTAAATTTGGAGTAGCTATAACTACATCAAAATCCATCCATCCAGAATTGATTTTTTCGACTAAATTATCAACACCCACATAATCGGCTCCGGCTTTGGTAGCTTCATCGGCTTTCTCTCCCTCAGCAAAAACCAGGACTCGGTTAATTCGTCCTGTTCCGTGAGGTAATACTAGGGAATTTCTGATCTGTTGATCTGCTTTTCGAGGGTCTACGCCAAGATTAAAATGTAACTCAACTGTTTCATCAAATTTAGCTTTTGGATAGCTTTTTATAATTTTGATGCCTTCAGTCAGCTCATATTTTTTAGTCTTGTCAAAAGACTCGTAAGCCTTTTTGTACCTTTTACTCGCCATTCACTCTCCTTTTAGTTAATCTCCTGCTTAAGAATGGAAGTTTTAATCTACTACTTCAACTCCCATGTTTCTAGCAGTACCTTCGATCATACGCATTGCGCCTTCAATGTTGTATGCATTGAGATCCTTCATCTTTATCTCAGCTATCTTTTTTACAGAAGCTTTTGTAATCTTACCGACTTTTTCACGGTTAGGTTCTCCCGATCCTTTTGCCAATCCTGCCTCCTTTTTTATTAATACAGCAGCAGGGGGAGTTTTGATTTCGTAAGTATAAGATTTATTTTTAAATACATAAATAACTACAGGGTATATCATGCCGGGAGAATCTTTTGTTTTATCATTGAAAGATTTACAAAATTCCCCTATATTGATACCAGCTTGACCCAGAGCGGGACCTACTGGTGGGGCTGGCGTAGCTTTACCAGCCGGAAGCTGCAATTTTACAACGTGTTCTACATCTTTAGGTTTTGCCATCTTTACCTCAAATTATAAATTTTCAACCTGATCAGCTCTAACTTCTACTGGTGTAATCCTACCAAAAACAGTTACTTTTACAGTTAGCTTCTGTTTGTCTTCACTTATTTTATCTATCTTACCTTCAAAATCACTGAAGGGACCTGCTGTTATTTTAACCATGTCTCCCGAAATAAATTTAAATGGTTTGTCAGAATCTTTTTCTCTATCTGCTATTCCCAGTAATTTCTTTACTTCATTATCAGATAAGGGTTGTGGTTTCTTTTTGGAACCCAGAAAATTAGTAATTCCCGGCATTCCCAAAATATAAGTATACACTTCGGGAGTAAGATCAGCCTCAATAATTAAGTAACTGTTAAAGAGTTTTTTCTCTCTTTCCACCTTCTTTCCATCTCTAATATGAAATGTTTTCTGAGTGGGAATCAGTATTTCTCCGATCTTGTTTTCAAGTTCTGTGCCTTGAATTCCTTTTAGTATAGCTTCTTTTATCTTAAACTCATGAGAAGCATAAGTGTGAACCACATACCAGTTCATTAAGTTATCCCTTTAAAAGTAAATTCCGAATTAGAAAAGAAAAAATGCCATCGACCATAGATAAGAAAACTCCAACTACAATGGACATAATTATTACTACCGTTGTTCCTTCTTTCAAATCAGCTTTGGTCGGCCAGGAAATATATCCCAGCTCTAATTTAACATTCTTTAAAAAATTGAAAAATCTTTTAAACATAAGCTCTCTCTTTACTTCAATATTTT
>LKUH01000225.1 GCA_001412425.1 Candidatus Cloacimonas sp. SDB | reverse complement strand
TTGCTTTTGAAGTTTTTAGGAAAAAACGTAGGCGAAGAAGAAGGAAAAGATTTTGCTGTAAAAGTCATGGATTTTATGAGAGAAAAACTGGTTGCCTTTCAGAAGGATACGGGAAATTACTATAATTTAGAAGCAACCCCTGCTGAGGGAACGTCTTATAGGCTGGCCATGATTGATAAGACGAAATATTCCGATATTCTATGTGCGAACGAGGAAGCATATCGTATGGGTGCAGAACCTTATTATACAAATTCCACTCAGTTACCGGTGGATTTTACCGATGATGTATTTGAATCTCTGGATCTTCAGGATGAGTTACAAACTAAATATACGGGAGGCACAGTCCTTCATTTATTTGCCGGAGAGAGGATTGAAAATACTGATACTGTAAAGGTCTTGATAAAAAAGATATGCGAAAATTATCGTTTACCTTATTTTACGATTACTCCGACATTTAGCATCTGTCCTGACCATGGGTATCTGTCTGGAGAGAATGTGACCTGTCCAAGATGCGGAGCGAAATGTGAAGTTTATTCACGGGTTGTTGGTTACCTACGGCCTGTACAGCAATGGAATAAAGGGAAGAAAGAAGAATTCAAGCAGAGAAAGAGCTTTGATATCAATCAATAGGAGGGAATATGGGTATACAATCTGACCATTGGATTAAAAAAATGGCGGAACATGATGGAATGATCAAGCCTTTTTGTCCGCAGCTGATTACGAAAGAGAAAATTTCTTACGGATTGTCTTCTTATGGCTATGACATAAGAATCGATGATCAATTTAAGATTTTCACAAATATTTATAGCACAATTGTTGATCCTAAGAATTTTGATCCGAAATCTTTTCGAGATATCCATTCCGAGATCTGCATTATTCCGCCAAACTCCTTTATTTTAGGTAAAACAGTAGAATATTTTAAAATTCCAAGAGATGTGATTTCACTATGCATTGGCAAATCAACCTATGCCCGTTGTGGAATTATTGTCAATGTGACTCCTCTGGAACCAGAATGGGAAGGTTATTTGACTTTGGAAGTTTCCAATACGACACCACTACCTGCAAAAATATATGCTGGAGAGGGTATTGCTCAACTTTTATTTTTTAAAGCGGATGAAGAATGCAAGGTTTCTTATGTTGATCGTAAAGGTAAATATAGCTATCAAGATAAATTAACACTTCCCCTGGTAGATTAATATGTAGAGGTTGGTTATGTTGATTGGGGGCTTTCAAAAATTTTCACTCATAGATTATCCTGGTAAGGTGTCTGCAATTATCTTTACGCAAGGTTGCAATTTTAGATGTCCTTATTGCCATAATCCAGAA
>LKUH01000224.1 GCA_001412425.1 Candidatus Cloacimonas sp. SDB | reverse complement strand
CTGGACGCTTCCGCAGTGCGCTGGTAAGTTACAAGCAAAATAAGGAGGAATTGATGAAAAAAGTTTTAGTAATCATTTCTTTAATTATGATTGTAAATATCTTGATTGGAGAAGTATGTTGGGAAAATGGAGTTCCACTTTACGAAGGTAATTTCATCTACAGAGAAAAATCTATATCAACTTCAGCGAGCAATATCTTTATCACTTGGGCTGAGTTAGATAATGGTTACAGAAAATTAAAACTTCAAAAAACTGATTCCACAGGTGAACCAATTTGGACTGATCCTATCACAATTGATCAAAATGAACAGTTTCTATTAGAAAATAATATTATTGCAAGTGAAGATGATGGTTGTTTTATCAATGCATTTTATCAAAATAGATCAAATCAGAAACTATATAAAATTGACAGCAATGGTAACTTGCTTTGGCAACACTCCCATAACTCTTCCTATGCTGTAAATTTATTACCATTAGCTAATGGAGGAGTTATTAAATCTGAGATTGATCATATTGACAATTGTTATTATCTAAAATGCAGTTATATAGACGATTCAGGTGAAATGCTTTGGGATAATGATCAATTATACAATTTTCAATCCTGGAATTCTGAAGAAATCTTAGAACAACAATATGTAAATGGTTTTTTCTATTTTTTATTAACCGAGGAGAATCATAGTTTCATTTTAAAAGTAAATGAGGCTGGTGAAGTTGTTAATCAATCGGATACATTCTCAAGTGGTTATTACAACTCTGCTAAATTCATAAATAACTCTTTTTTTGTATTCTATTTAAATCCCGATACTTCCGATTTGGAGATGCATAATCTAGATTTAGATGGAAATTCTATTTTAAATGAAGATCCAAAAATTATTTGCGATACGCATAATTGGAAAGCGGATCAATTCACATTTTCCGAAAGTTATTTTTATGCAATTATCAGCAATGCAAATGAACACCTTGTTTTCCATAAATGTGATTTTGAAGGTGATATTTTAAATACTTTTACTCATGCCAATGAATTTTCCTCTTATAATATTGAGGTTTATGATCAGGAAGTGGATTTTATTTCATATTGTACATATGCACCTACTTTTGATGCTTATCTTCTCAAATTAAATGAAAACAGTATAAGTGAACCAATTTATTATTTACCTGAAAATAGTACAAATTATTGGGGTGAGAAATATTTTCTAGATGATAATTTTAGTTTTGTTGGTATAGGTAATTCTAGCAATAAAGAGATTTATACAATGCGCAAAACTGAAAACAGCACTATTGTATACACAATTCGGGATATTATATACGAAATTATTAATCCAACGATAACAATGAAAAATTCAAATTTAGCATCTTATTGGCATTCTTATGACAATAATGCAATTATGATTCAAGAATATGATAATGCTGGCAATCCTCAATATCAAGAAAATGGAGAAGTATTGATCGAAGGAATAAATTACTTCAGAATCATTGAAGATCGAATATTCACATTAGAATACTCTGAAAACAATTCTAATATAATGATGAGTTGTTATAATCTCGCTGGTGAAAATATATGGTCTGATCAGTTTGCAGGAACACAGCATGATTTCCATATTTATCCTTTTTATGATGATTATGTTTTCATTTGCAAAGAAATTATTCTCGAGCCAACTCAACAGCATATTCTTAAGTTTATCGCATTTGATGAAGATGGATTATTGTGGTCCGAGGCAGTAACTTTGGATATAACAGAGCCCTCTACTTTTGGTGATATACAGATGAAAGGAAATGTGCTGTTCTTTAGATCTTATCATACTGTATACTGTGTATCTGTAAACTCGGATGGAACATATACTCAACCACAGATTCTAGCAGACAACAGTGATATGCTCTATACTTATGGTAATGAAGATAATTTTTTAACAGTTACACGAGACGGGATTACATCATTGCGAGAAGTTCATTATTTTCAAAATGGTAATCTAATGTGGGATAATGCCTGGGAAGTGTTTTTAGGGGATTATGGTAATTTGCATACACTCTTTGAAGAAGATGGTTTTTACCTAATAGGTTATAACTATCCTGACAGTATCAATATTGATAAATTTGACTATAACCATAATCTTATTGTAGAAAGCAGTTTTGACTATACTTCTCAAAATCCAATTATTTCAGGATTTAACTTTTTTAAACAAAGTGATAAATATATTTTTGTGATTAATTCGATGCTTTCAAATTATGATAATCAGTTTTCAATTTTGATTTCAGATGTCAATGGTAACATACTGGTTCCTGAGTTTAGCGAGATAATTATGGAACGTGATAATATGGAATATATTAGAAGCACATTATTTGTTGATAATTGTCTTTATATGCCGATTGCTTGCGGATATAAACCCCTGGAAGGTGAATATGAAAGAAATTACTATATGCAAAAAGTAGATTTATCAGATTATGTCGAAGCAGGAGAAATTGGAGTTATCACTTCAAAAATATCCCTTTCTTGTTATCCGAATCCATTTAATCCTTCAACGACAATTTCTTTCTCAATTCAAGATGATAGTGATGTGGAATTATCTATTTTCAATATTAAAGGACAAAAGGTTAAAACATTAACTGAAGACGTCTATGGAAAAGGACAATATCAGATTAGCTGGAATGGAAAAAACAACGAAGGGAATCAAGTAAGTTCAGGTATCTATTTTTATCAGTTAAACGCAAATGGAAAAGTTATTACTTCCAAGGTCTTGTTATTAAAATGACTTTATGCTGCTTGTAACTCTGCACCAAGTTTTCGCAAGCTCAAA
>LKUH01000223.1 GCA_001412425.1 Candidatus Cloacimonas sp. SDB | reverse complement strand
TTTTAAAGACCAAATTACCAAAAAAGTTGCCGCTAACGGGAACTGGGCGATGTGCTTTGTTACCAGTTTTAATCAATGTTTACCTCACTTTTAAAGGGCTCGAACAAATTAAGGCACATGCCCAGAGTTAAAGGAAGATTTTTTAATCAACACAATCAACCATCTTTTTGAGATTCAGAATTGCTTCTTCATATTTATTATCATAATACTCAAATTTGTCGTAAATAATATCAGAATCAAGGTTGCCTGGATTTCTGTATTTGTTGTATAATTTAAATAATTCTTTAGATTTCGATTTTGATAAATATGTAGAGAAATAATCTACAGCTAAATCAAGTTTTGGGCTATAATCAGCAAGATTTCTCCAAACTTTGTACTGAGATTTAAATTCATTATGTTTGATTTTAATTATCAGATCAATAATGCTCTTCTTGAATTCATTTTTCGCGTCATTATAATTTTGTTCTTTGATTATTTTTTTTGCGTTATTGAAACCTAAAATTGAACCCAAGAAGCATCCAATAATAACACAGGCAACCGATACTATAATACTTAATAAGTCCATGTTAATCTCCGATTAATAAGAAACACCAAACCTAAAATTAATAAAATCAATCAAGACACAAGATTGGAAAAATGGTTTATTACCCAAAGTGCCGTTAAGTGGAGATTCATCCCAAAGATCGGTGTCACGATAATAAAGAAAGGGATTTAAATATTTAAAATCTCCAACTTGAAGTGAACCTTCAATCTGATATCCATATTTTTTATAAACACCACTGGGATTAGCAATAGTTGAAACATCAAGTTTGCTTTTATCAACATCACCAACTAAAGATTCCCACTCAGATTTATCATTTAAGGTGAAATCATAAATGCTAGTGCCTGTGTCATAAAGAATCTTGGGAAGCTTTTTATCATTTATCAAGATCTCAAGAACAATAACATTAGCTGGATTTCTAGACATATCAGAAAAACTAAAACTATATTCCAAATTCTCTAAAACCTCTGCAGAATCAGAAATTAAGATCTTATCCTCAATAAAATCAATTATCAAAACTTTATTTACAAAGAAATCAGTTCCAAGAAGTCCTATCTTTTTTTGCCCAGAATTGGCTCTTTTTTTACCGACATTCTTTAAAATCTTAAAACTTAAATCAGACAGATTTTGATCTCCAATCTTACCTTTTATTTTTACTGAGCTCTTATCTTCTGTAAAAGCACCACCAAAAAGATTTGAAAGTTGGTATCCGAAGAGCAGAGAATTTGGACAACCTGTATCAAGTTGGAGATACTGGATCTCATCAATATCATCAATCGTAATTGGTATCTCAAGAATTGCTTTGGGAGCATCAGGATAATTAAACCACTTGATATCAATCCAATTTTGATTACTCAAACAAATCTCCTAAAAAAATTTTCCTTTAACTTACCAGCGCACTGCGGAAGCGTCCAG
>LKUH01000222.1 GCA_001412425.1 Candidatus Cloacimonas sp. SDB | reverse complement strand
CCATAATCATCAGATATGGAGAAGACCATTTCAGGCTGCTTCAGCCAGCCGTCATATCCTGTCTCTCCCCAGTAAGCCCAGCGCAATTTTTTGGAATCATGCCATCCGGCTACAATCCAGTTATTATTCGCTACCATGCGGAAATTAGATTCATGAAAGAAAGAATCCTGATAGCCCTGATCTGAATTATAGAACCAGGAACTCATGCTCAAGGGAATATAAACTTCACCGGTTGTATAATACTCGTCAACTTCACCGTCTTCATCCAGATCCCAGGGGATTGCCGGCTGATCATCGGCCGGATCGGCACCCTGAATATCCATGTCATAAAAACTGAATTCACCTGTTGATATATCAAACATGAATATCTTCGGATAGAAATAGGCCGGCATGTAAAGATCGCCATCAATGTTTTCCTGGTTATTTAGATTAACACCTGACATCCAGATTATCTTAGAATCGTTATCTGCAAAAACTCCGTTATAATGGCTTCCGTCACTACTTAAAACAAAATACAATTCAGCAGGTGTTGTACCATCATCATTGTAGAATTCATAAGTTACACCGTCTTGTTGCAGAGGATTATCAACCGGATATTTCCATTCCTGTTTGAACCAGCTGAAAGTTTCACCATAATCTTCACTCAACATAACAAAAAGAGTGTCACTGTAGCCTCCGAAAAAAGCAACTTTATTGCCACTGACAACCATATCTTTATTAACTCTGTCAATGCCTTCATAGTGTAAATAATCCATCAAGGGAAATGTTTGATAAGTCCATTCCAGTTCAGATTCCATCATCAGCGCATTGGCATCAAAATCGGCATAGCCGTAAAGACTATTATAGCCATAAGTGCCGGATTCATTAGAGTTAGAGTTATTCCCGTAAGCATGAACTCTTCTATAACCTTCCTGAGGAGAATCTCCCACCATCATTACCGGCCAGATGAATTCATCATCAGTATGACCTGTGAAAGGTTCACTTGTTTCCGGATTATCGAACAGGATCCAGGGTTGTTTCCAGAATCCGGTAGCCCCGGTAAGGTGAAAGTTATCATAAGTTATATGGCTGTCATAAGTGTTATCAGCTTCTACAACTGAGTGCCAGCAGAAGAAGGGATTTCCTGTTACCGGATCGATGTCAACAGAAGTAAATCCTTCTCTTATTACATCATAATGATTGGTAGCAGAGCTACCGAATAATGTACCGTCAGAATTTACATAGCTGTTAAAAGCTCTCCTGTCTGTACCAACTGCGTTAGTTTCAGAACAATGGTAACTGATGTAAAGACCACCGGCTGAATACCCGTAGGGTTGAGATATAGGCGGCTGCAGTCTGACATTATGCCCATTATAACTGAAAGGCATGTAGTCGTAATATGAATCATACAGATAGGTAGTAGCTGCTCCGCTGCCATTAAGAATAAATGAGTAATTGGGGGGTGGGTCCTGTTCACGAAGTTGTGGTTGAGAAGTAGTTTCTACCTTACCTTTAAATTCAAAGGATAA
>LKUH01000221.1 GCA_001412425.1 Candidatus Cloacimonas sp. SDB | reverse complement strand
AGCTATAGGCCCTGAAACTATTTACACATCATTAAACTTTATAGTGAGGAGTCGAACCTCTGTCCGGCGGCTGCCGGATATGAGCCGGAAGCTTCACCAATTGCGCTAAAACAGCTTTTGCATTACAACTGGCAACACGTGAAGTTTTCAAAGAAAACTTCTAAATGGTTACGAGCTCTGCGAGTAACCATAGCTATAGGCCCTGAAAATTAATGAAAACACATAATTTTAAATGATTGCTAAAAACGAATTAGCCCTGGATAATGTCAAGAATTTCCTGATAACTTGAAAAAATTATTTTACATTAAAATTATCAATGAATTTCATCAAGATACTGCTGCGAGTAGGATGTCTTAATTTCCTTAAAGCTTTATCTTCTATTTGACGGATCCTTTCCCGGGTCACACTGAAAATATTCCCCACTTCTTCCAGCGTGCGATGATAGCCGTCATCAATTCCGAATCGCAGCCTGATCACCCTTTCTTCTCTGGGTGTAAGTGTTTTAAGAATATCATCCACCTGTTTCTTAAGCAAGGTCCTTTCCGCCATTCTTTCCGGTGATATTGTACCTTTATCCTCGATAAAATCACCCAGCAGACTGTCCTCATCATCGTGCCCGATAGGTTTATCCAGAGACACAGGTTCTTTTGTGATGGCTAAAATGCTTTTTATTTTTTCCGGAGGAAGATCAAGTTTAACAGCAATCTCTTCCGGATAAGGTTCTCTGCCCAGTTCCTGCAGCAGCTTCCTGCTGGCTCGTTTAACTTTATTGATTGATTCGATCATGTGAACCGGTATTCGAATCGTTCTGGCTTGATCTGCTATTGCTCGGGTTATTGCCTGTCTTATCCACCAGGTGGCATAAGTACTGAATTTAAAGCCCTTGCGGTAATCATATTTTTCCACCGCCCGCATTAATCCCGTATTTCCTTCCTGAATCAGATCAAGGAAATCAAGACCGCGGTTATTATAACGTTTAGCAATACTTACCACCAGTCTGACATTAGCCTCGATCATTTCATTCTTAGAACGCTCTTTCATTTTCTCACCGCGCTCAATTTCAGCCAGCAGTTCAATCATTTCACGGGCAGTCATTTTGGTTTCAAGTTCCACCCTGCGGATCTTGCGTCGGGCATTTTTGATCTTTCTCAGTGTCTCAACAAATACATCCGGTTCAATTCCAGTCTCTTCCCTCACCAGTTCAAAATCTTCTTCGGACTTATTAGCTTTTCTACCGAAAGTACAGATTTCATCAATACTATATTTTCTTATGCGGGAAAGCTGCCTGATGGTTTTGTGGCTGTCTTTTATTCTGTCTGCCAGGCTTCTGATCCTGTAAACCATTCTTTTAAGCAGTTTTTCATTATAATTTAATCTGTTGAATATTTCAACAATTGCTGTGCGCTTTTTATCAATTACTTCCTGATCAGCAACTTCGCCATTCTCATCATATTCGGAATTATCCAGGATCTCTCCCAGCTCTTCAAAGATAACCTTCGCTTCCTTAATAACCTGTTCAAATTCATTTATCAGTTTGGCTTCCTGAGATTTATCCATCCAGGTGCCATATTCAATCTTGAAAATCTGATCCACTTTAACCCGTTTTTCTTTATAACGGTGCAGAAAATTTTCCATTTCACGCAGAGTGCTGCCGGACATGAATTCATATTTATTGATATATCGCTGACCACTTTCAATTTTTTTCGCAATTCTTACTTCACCTTCCCGGTCCAGAAGCGGTACTCGTCCCATCTCTCCCAGATACATTCTTACAGGATCATCATAATAGCGCTTATTCTGGAATTTCTTTGTTTTGGTTTTCTTAACTGATATTGTTTTTTTGGTAACCCTTTTCTGAGTTTCATCAATCAACTCGATTCCGGCATCTACCAGTTCATTGATAATATCATCAATCTTATCTAAATAAATCGGGTTATTAGGCAGTATATTGTTTATCTGCTTAAAGGTAAGAAGATTTTGGTTTTTAACTCCCAGATCAATCAATTTTTTTATACATTCGTTATAACTCTGCATTCACACTCCCTGAATTAATATAAAGTTTTTCTTACAATTTTACTGTTCATTCCCAGAATTTTCTTCTTCAAATCGTCTTTCTTTAATTGAAGATCATGTTTGTTTTCAGCTTTATAGATCATTTGATTGATTTCTGTGAGATCTTTTTCAAATTTTCTCAATTTAACCGTTTGTAAAACTTCAGAAATTTCCAATTCCGGAACTTCTTCTAATAATATTTCAGCTATAGTGCTTCTGATTATTTCATCCTCAATTGAATTTAGAATCCCGGTTATCTTTTCATTCTGCTCAAAAATAGTGCAGATGTGATCGTAAATTTCCCGGTAGATTTTGAATAAAAAGTAACTTGAATCAATCTCCTGTGCAACTTTTTTTAAGGAAGTTTTTTCATTAAGCAGCAATTTCAGCAGATCCCGCTCCTCTTCATATTTAAACGCTGGTATTTGAACAATATTTTTTTCAGGTTTTTTATATGTCTGCCTTACGCGGGATAAAACTGATTTTTCTGAAATCCGGAAAACATCGGAGATCTCTTTTACCTGAAATTCCCTGGTTAAGGGATCTGCAATATTACTCAGTAGATCAACCAGCAGATCAACTTTTGCTGTCTGATTCAGTCCCATAACATTATCATTAAAAATGAACTGCGCCAGAGTTTCTGCACTATTGATCTTTTCCTTAAATTCATCTCTACTGCCGGTTGCAAAAAATCCATCAGGGTCAATATTCCGTTCAAAAGGGATTATTTTTACCGTCACCCCGCTGGATAAGGCATTTCCTGCAGCTCTTACCGCTGCTTTACGTCCGGCAGGATCACCATCGTACACAATATATAAGTTCTTTGTGAACCTGCTCAATATATTTATCTGTGATCCGGTTAAAGCTGTACCCAGAGAAGCTACCGAATTTGTGAATCCTTTTTCATACAACCGCAGGAAATCGGTATAACCTTCGCAGATCAGTACATAATCCCGCTTCTGAATTTCATATCGGGTTTTATGCAAGCCATATAATTCGTTACCCTTGGTATAGATCTCAGTGGTTGGTGAATTGATATATTTCCCGCCTGCCTGATCTTTCAATAGAATTCTGCCGCCGAAGGCAACAACTTTTCCCGTTGTTGAATGGATCGGAAACATCAAACGGTTACGGAAAGTGTCGAACAGCCCTCTCTCACCTCGCGTGAATAATCCTGTCTGCTCCAGAATTCTGTCATTGATACTATTCTTTAAAAGAAAATTCTTCAGCCCGTTATAACTGTCTAAAGCATAACCAATCTCAAATTCCTGCCAGATATCCTCTCCAAATCCTCTTTTGACCAGATATTCCCGTGCGTTTGTTCCATATTTTTCCAGATTTTCCCTGAAATGCTGAGTAGCCAGCAGGTATACTTTATAGATCAGATCCCTTTTTGATCTTTTACCGGATTCCTTTTGGGGTTCTTCTATTGTAATTCCCACCCTTGCTGCCAGCTTTTTCATGGCTTCAATGAAAGAGATTTTTTCATAATCCATTATAAAAGAAACTACATTTCCAGCTTTACCGCAGCCAAAACATTTGTAGATCTGCTTATTCTCACTTACCGTAAAAGAAGGCGTTTTTTCCTCGTGGAAGGGACATCGAGCTTTATAATTTACTCCCGCTTTTTTTAAGGGAAAATAACTGCTGATAACATCAACAATATTATTATTTTCGATAATATTATCTATTAAAGCTTTGTCCATTTTTCACTTTTCCTTCAACATAACCACTGTTACACCGTCTCCGCCTGATTCATTGGGCGGAGTGTAAAATTCTTTAACTTTTTTATGGCTTCTTAAGTGCTGCCTTATCTTCTTCCTTAAAACGCCCGTACCCTTACCATGTACAATTCTAACCATGTGAAGACCATTCACCAGTGCATTGTCGATCAGGGTTTCGATCTCCGGACGCGCTTCATCAAAACTGTATCCCAGTAATTTCAATTCAAATTTAAACTGCTTTTCCGGTAACCTTACCGAAGATCTGACTTTATCTTTTACTACAGCCTGTTTATCAAGTTCAAATAGATTTTCAGCTCCGGTGGAATACTGGATCTCGTTGATCCGAACTTTTATCAGGTCTTCTTTTATATTAAGTATTTCACCAATTTCTTCAAAATCTTTTACCCAGACTCTCTCGCCTACTTTTGGGTCCTGCAAAGGCTTAAGTTCAAACGGAGTAAGATCATCTTCCTCCGTCTTTAAATCCTGATTGATTTTTACTATTCTGTTCAAAGTTTTCTTCAAATCAGCACTTTTTGTATTTTTGCTCGATTTTTTTACAGAAGCGATCTCCTGATTTAACTCTTTCTGCAGATTTATCAAAAACTCACGAGCATCTTTCAAAGAACGTTTTTTTATGGTTTTTGCTTCCGATTCCAATTCACCAATTTTAGTTTCATACTCCGCAATTTTCTGAGTCAGCAAAGTTGTTTTCAATTTAAACCGATAGTTCTGTTGAGCAAGCTCATTTTTCTGTTCCGAGATCTTTTTCAGCAGCTCGGTAAGTTCTACATTCTGATTACCCGTCAATGCTTTAGCTTTTTTGATCAAATCTGGATCAAGTCCCAGCTGCGAAGCTACTTCAATTGCAAAACTGTTACCTGGCAGACCGAGCTTGAAATGATAAGTTGGAGAAAGCTTCTCGGGATCGAACTGCATTGCTGCATTAATGCAATCTTCAGACTGTTCCGCAAATAATTTAAGCGATGTATAATGGGTTGTAATAATGCCCACAACTTTTTTATTCAGGAGTTCTTCCAAAATTGCCTGAGCTAAAGCAGAACCCTGCTCAGGATCTGTTGCAGCACCTATTTCATCAATAACCACCAGTGATCTTTCCTGTGCTTCATTCAGCATTTTTTTTATATTCGAAATATGAGAAGAAAAGGTGCTCAGCGAATTTTCTAATGACTGGAAATCTCCAATATCAGCAAAAAAATTCTCGAAAATCCCCACTTTGCTTTCCGTTCTGGCCGGAATAGGAATTCCCGCTAAAGCCATCATGGTAAGAAGCCCAACTGTTTTTAAGGTGACCGTCTTACCTCCCGTATTCGGTCCTGAGATCAGCAATAATCTATAATCTCTGCCCAGTTCTACCGAGAACGGTATCACTTGCTCAATATTTTTGTAACTTTCAATTAACAGAGGATGTCTTGCTTCGATCAGATTAATAACCGGTTCTTCCAGAATTACGGGTTTTGCTGCCTTATATCTATTGGCTACTCGAGCAACTGCAAAGTAATAATCCAGTTTATTCAGGATCAGTAAATTTGCCAAAATCGCTTCTTTTTCTTGCAGAACAGCTTTTGTATAATGTTTGAGAATCCTGTAGATCTCCTCTCTTTCTTCACTGCTGAGAAGATCCAGCTCATTATTGCTTGTGACCACTTCTGCCGGTTCCAGATATATTGAAGATCCGCTTCCAGACCTGCCATGTACTATACCTGACAAATAGCTCGCAGAACCTTCCCTAACCGGAATAACATACCTGCCGTCCCGCTGAGTTACTATTTTGTCGAAGACAAGATTCTGTTCTGCCAGCTCTTCCACTTTCTTATTTAGACTGGCTACGATATGCTTTCTTAACTGCTTTCTTTTCTTCCTTATCTTACTCAGTTCCGCTGAGGCATTATCATTTACTTCACCCTCAGGAGTAAATATTCTGTTAAATTCCTGTTCCAGCTCGGGAAGTCCATGAATCAGTTCCAGCTGTTCTGTTAAGAGTGGGCTTTCCGAAAGTTCACTGAATGTTCCGATAATGCGATTGGCAAGTGCGGTATTATTATTGATCAGTTTAAATTCTTCAAAATTGAATACTTCATGCCTGATTTCGTTCAGAAGTATTTCCACATTAACTAAATTTGAAAAATCGAAACGGATGTTATTGGAAAGGATTTCTTGAATTTCCGTAGTAATATTCAGCTTATATCTTATCTCTTCTATATCGGAAAGAGGGTTAATTAACCGAGCTGTTTCCTTACCGGGCTCAGATTGACAGGCGTTGACCAGAATATCCCTGATCTTGTCAAATTCAAGCTGAATATAAGCATTCATAGATTTCTTTATAAAACCTCTTCTGCTTTATCTTCCAGAGTTTCCTTATTCCTCTTGAATTCCCCTTCCAGCTTTTCTTGAAGTGGTTTCTTATATTCTCCAATATAAGGATATTTCATCTCGATCTCATTTGTTATAATTCTTAAATTTCTGACAATGTAGGATCTATTGGAAAATTCCCGAATCTGTTTTTTGAAGGGAGCCATATCGGCAATTATTATAATTATTGCGATCAGAAGCAACCCGTTTAAAACCCCAAAAACAGCACCAAGAAGTTTATTAAGCCATTTTAAATTAAGAAAATCCACAACTCTGTTCATCAGGAAGATGATTAACTTTATGATAAGCAAAATAATAAGAGCAATAAGGATATAAGCTATTATTGTTGAGATTGTATTACTCCAGCCCAGCTGTTCGATCACCAGAAGTTTTACAATCCGGCCCGCTTTGGCAATAGCATAAACAATAACAATTAAGCCGATCAATTGAATAAAACTGGCGACAAAACCTTTGCTCATATATTTCAAAGCCAGGATCAGAAGCAGGATTCCCAGAATTATATCCAAAAAATGCATAATCCCTCCCAAAGTAACATGCATGCTTTAACTGTTTGTACTTCAGCATTAAGACTAAAAAGGGGAGACTGAATATCTCCCCTTAAAAAAATGTATGTGAATTCTATAACTTAATTAGAAAGTTTAGCTCTAACTAAACTGCTCAGGGATTTTCCGTCAGCTCTACTACCTAATCTTTCCTTAAGTAATTTCATTACCGGTCCCATCTCTTTCATGCTGTCAGCTCCGGTTTCAGAAATAGCTTTATCCACTTCCACACTCAATTCTGCTTCTGATAGTGGTTCAGGTAGATATTCTCTGATAATGGCTATCTCAAACTTCTCATTGTCAGCCAGTTCCTGTCTTCCGGCTTGTAGATAAAGTTCAAGTGCCTGCTCTCGTTTTTTGATCTCACTATTCAAAATCTGCATCGCTTCCTGCTCAGTCAGCTCTTTCCGAAGCTCAATTTCACGGTTCTTTAAAACTGATTTAAGGGTTCTTAAAACCTTCAATCTGTCTTTCTGACTCTGACGAAGAGCCTCATTAATGTCCGCAGATAATTTTTTTATCATTTTAGTAAGATTTATTATATCTGTTCTGCTTTCTCTGTAATTTCAGAGCTTTTCTTCTGGCTTCTTTAAGTTCTCTTCTTCTGGCTACACTGGGCTTTTCGTAATAGTTATTCTTCTTGATATCAGAAAGAAGACCAGCTTTTTCACAGCTTTTTTTGAACTTTCTTAAAGTAACCTGAAAAGGTTCACCTTCTCTAGCAATAACTTTTGGCACTAATTTTCACCTCCCCTTTGCAATTCGTTTTGTAAAAATTTTATTAACCCACTATATTGTCAAGCAGGATTTCTATTAATGAACTACCCCGGGGCAAGCCCCGAGGTATCAAAAAGTGT